>NZ_JAVRCB010000067.1:0-35767 GCF_034530955.1 Nostoc sp. DedQUE05
CCTAACCTAAAATAAAAAAGGGTGGAACCGATAAATTAGAAATCATGTCTCTGCGGTTAGTAGTCTGTCTTATTGGTTTTGATAAGTTTGTAGTAAGCACTTGAGTGTTTAGAGAATGAAGGACTAAAGTCCCTACTACGAACTAGCTTACCCATCAATTTCAACTTGACAGACCACTGCGCTGAGTAAATTAGCACAACATCAACATTTAATACTCAGTTTTAAAAATCCGGTTCGTCTAGGTGGCATCTATACAGATGGTAATCGGAAATTGTTAGCTGAGGTTGGGTATGAACCGGATAATTTGCATTGCCCTGATGGCATTGCCTGTTTATTTATACAATGTTGGGCTAGGCAATACTTCTAGTAGCGACGTGGCAATTGTTAAAAACAAGTATCCCACAATAGCTGCTCTAATTGCTTACCGTACAAATGCTCAGTTACGCATCTTGCCGTGGCAAATATCGGCTAGAGATGACCAAACTGAAGATTGCCTTCGTGCTGGCACTTGCAAAGATTGATACTAATTCGTAATTCGTAATTCGTAGTTCGTAATTCGTAATTACGGCAGCTCTATCATCAAAGAAAATTAATGGTTGTAGAAAATCAACGTACAGTAGTGGTTACAGGAGCCTCAACAGGAATTGGTCAAGCGTGTGCTTTGCTTTTAGACCAATTGGGCTTTTCTGTTTTTGCTGGAGTGCGTCAAGATGTTGATGCTCAAACACTGAAACAGAAAGGATCGCAAAGGCTGATTCCGATTTTTTTAGATGTTACTGATGCTGAATCGATCGCAGCTGCGGTTGATACGGTAACAAATGCAGTTGGTGGTGTGGGAATTTTAGGTTTAGTGAATAATGCCGGCATTGCTGTTCCCGGGCCGTTAGAATTATTAGCGATCGCTGAATTTCAACACCAGATGCAGGTTAATGTCACCGGACAATTAGCTGTGACACAAGCATTTCTTGGTCTTCTACGCCAAAGTCGGGGTCGAATTATCAATATGGGTTCCATTGCTGGTAGGAGTCCTACACCGTTTTTGGGTGCTTATAATGCTTCTAAATTTGCTTTGGAAGCACTCACTGATGTGATGCGGATGGAGTTACGACCTTGGGGAATCTCAGTTTCAATTGTTGAACCTGGTTCTATTGCTACCCCAATCTGGGACAAGTCCCTAAGTCAATCTGAAGTAGCACAGCAGGATTTACCCGAAACGGCACAACATCTCTACGGACAAGCGATGAATATTGTCCGCCAGAAAATGCAGATTATCGCATCTAAGGGAATTTCTGCGGATATTGTGGCTCAAGTTGTTGTCCACGCGCTGACTGCAAAAAAACCCAAGACGCGCTATCTTGTTGGACAGGATGCCAAAATTGGAGCGCTGATCAAGCATATTTTGCCTGACAAGCTACATGACAAGATAATTTTATACTCAATGGGGCTTTAGATTACTGGTTGTCAATACTTCAGAGGTCGTCACTCTGAATGCAAAGGCTGTCATTAACAAAATCATGATTTTCATCACAAAATCATGATTTTCATTCACAAAATTATGGTTTTCATCAATAAGATCATATTTTTATCGACAAAATTATGGTTTTCATTAACAAAATCATAATTTTCATCAAAAATATCAAGTTCGAGTAATTAGTTATGATTCCCACAGTCATTGCACCCCACCCCCAGCCCCTCCCCGCAGGCGGGGAGGGGAGACGAAGCGTAGCTTTGGCGGGGTGGGGTTCTTGGGGTTTAGTAAGTAATCAAGCAGACATGATATAAAATCGTGCTGATTTCAGAACGAGAAGCAAAATCTAGTTAAAAAGTGACTCTGAACTCAAGTTGACTTAACCAACGTTTTTATTAAAAGCGATATGCTATAAGGATTGTAGATTATTTTTTTGTAAAATTAACGAAAGCTTGTTAATAAATCAAGCTGATGATGAGTTCAAGAGAGCGACAAAATTGTACTTAACAGTACCTTTTTTTGTGTTGGATATTTTTAATATTCATAAGAGTACCTTATTTAATCTTAGATATTTTTGCTATTTGTACTTATAATAGTATTTTTGCTTACTTTAATTAAGACATCACGATTAAGATGTGCTAGGTCGAACATAAATATAATCAATTATCCTGAATGCTGCTAGTTTAGTTAGTAGTTTGATTAAAATAAGGCATAAATTATCTAAAATCAATATATTTATCTACTAGTAAATTTTTGTATCCCCATTTCTGAGTGAACTTGATTAGTTATGCTCCTAGATTTAGAAAGATTTTATCAAGCTTGCAATCCGAGCAGACCTCTAATTATAGGAAACGCTAGCGATCGCAGGTACTATATCGATTTTGCTGCGGTGCGGGGTGGCAAAATTATCGAAGCTTTGCAGCGGACGATTGCTAGAATATCGCCAGATACACCAACCTGTCAACTATTTACCGGACATCTCGGTTGTGGAAAATCAACGGAGTTGTTACGCCTGAAAGCTGAGTTAGAAGCGCAGCAATTTCATGTAGTTTACTTTGAGTCTACCCACGTCTTAGAAATGGCTGATGTGGATGTGACTGATATTTTGTTAGCGATCGCTGGACAGGTGAGTGAAAGTCTAGAAGCGATGAAAATTAGGCTCAAGCCTCGCTACTTTAGCAAGTTGTTTGGTGAAGTTGTAGATTTCTTGCAGACGCCAATTGACGTTGGGGTAGAAGCAGAGTTGTCTGTAGGAATTGCCAAAATTACCGCGAAAACAAAAGAAAGTCCTCAATTGCGACGGCGCTTACGAGATTATTTAGAACCGCGAACCGCAAATATTTTACAGTCAATTAATCAAGAATTACTAGAACCTGCTAACAAAGAATTGAAAGCTAGGAGTAAAAAAGGATTAGTGGTAATTGTTGATAACTTGGATCGAGTTGCAATTCGACCTTTACCATCGGGGCGATCGCTGCCAGAATATTTATTTATTCAGCGTGGCGAACAGTTACGCAAACTGAATTGTCATGTAGTCTATACTATTCCTTTAGCTCTGACTTTCTCCAACGATAGCGCCGAACTTCAGCATCGTTTGGGGGGTGGAGTTGCCCCAAAAATGTTACCGATGATACCTGTGCGTTTGCGCTCTGGTGAGATTTTTCCCCAAGGGCTATCAATGATGCGGCAAATGGTGCTAGCTAGAGCTTTTCCAGACATTTTACCTAGCGATCGGTTAGGCTTAATTACAGAGGTGTTTGATAGTTTAGAAACTTTAGATCGATTGTGCCTGATGAGTGGTGGTCATGTACGCGACTTATTAGGTTTACTGTTTGACTGTCTGCGAGAACAAGATCCACCCTTTGAGCGGGAATGTGTCGAACTGGTAATTCAAAGACAGCGAGATTACCGAGCCAACGCTATCGACCCCCATGAGTGGGAACTAATCTTTCAGGTGGTGCAACAGCAACGAGTTAGAGGTGATATAGAATACCACACCCTCTTGCGAAGTCTATTTGTATTTGAATATCGCGATCATCAGGGAGCTTGGTTTGCCGTCAACCCAGTTTTAGCAGAGACGGAAAAATTTAAATCATGGTTGAACGACACGCACAAGTAGATATCAGAGCAGCTAACGAGCGGGCTTTGCGGAGTTTGGGGAGAGCAATTACCCTTTCTAGCGGTCAATTTTCCCTAGTTTTGGTGTGCTGCAATTATCGAGTTTTGCAAGAGCAAATGTTGCAACGACTCGAAGAACTCTCTTCAGGAGTACACCACATTCAAAAGGTAGTTCTGCCGCATAATGCCAGAAGTCTTTATACAAGCATTCATTTACAACTGCTAACCGAAGCTAATCCGCCATCGGCGTTGATGATTTTGGGTTTAGAGTCAGTAGATGGACTCGACGATTTTCTGAGGTCTATCAATCATATTCGGGATGAATTTCGCAAACGCCACCCATTTCCGATGATTGTCTGGATGAATGAGGAAGTGTTGCAAAAGGTAGTCCGTTTAGCACCAGATTTTGCTAGTTGGGCGGCGACACCGATTCGGTTTGAAATGACAACTCAATCACTGCTGCAATTTCTGCAACAGGAAACTGACTCTTTATTTGCCACAGTGTTAGCAAATGATGCCGCACAACACCAACCTCCTCAACTTGCCAAGCATTATTCGACTGTCGAGCAAGTCTGGGAACATAGTTATGAACTGCACTTTGCCATTAGAGAGTTGCACAATCGTGGTATTACCTTAGAGCCAGAACTACACGCTAGTTTAGAGTTTGTTTTTGGTCTAGATAATTATATTAGCGATCGCATCAATACAGGTTTAAGCCATTTTCAGCAAAGCTTGCAAATTTGGCAGAAGTTAGTAGAAATAGAGGATAAAAGAGCAGGGGAAGCAGGGGAAGCAGGGGGGGATGAAGAAATATTTTCTTCGTCTACGCCTCCTAATCCTCCATCTGCCCTACTGTTGCGACAGGGAATTTTGCTGTTTTATATTGGGCTGTGTTATTGCCGTTTTGCAGAGCAAAATCAAATAGAAAACCGCCGCCATTGGTACACTGCTAAATCTTATTTTCAGCAGTGCTTGAATATTTTGCAGGTGGCTGGGCGTTTAGATATAGTTGCTGGATTTATTAATCAACTTGCTGAGGTTTTGCAATATCTGCAAGAGTGGGAAGAATTGCAGACAGTTGCCCAAAAGTCTCTGGAGTTACATCAAACTTATGGTAGTCAAATCCAATTAGCTTGTGACTACGGTTTTCTGGCGCAAGTGGCTGTGCAGCAGTCGCGGTGGGTACAAGCGAGTATCTTAGCACACGTATCACTGCTGAAATTAGGTGAGGCGCAAAAGCAGAATGACCCTTATAACTGCTTATTTCCATTATTATTGGCGCAGATTTACTATTTAGTTTTGGCGAAAGCACAGCGAAATTTAGGTGAGCTAGTAATCGCTCATGAATACTTAGATAAGGCGACAAAAGAACTACCAGCAGCCTTAGAAAGCAGTGCCCATCAATACGATGCCCATCGTTATATTCGCTTATTGCGGAGACTGCGATCGCTCTACTTTGAAGAAGGGCGATATTTAGAAGCCTATTACATTCGACAGAAACGGCGTTCTGTTGAGCAACAGTATGGTTTTCGGGCTTTTATTGGTGCAGGGCGCTTGCAACCCCAAAGACAGGCGACAAACCCAGCGTTAATGTCACCTTCTGGAAGTAGCAGCATTGCTTTAGAAATTGCTGCTTCTGGTCGAGAGCGTGATATTAATAACTTAATTGGCAGAATTAGCCGCGCCGATCAAAAGTTGACGGTGATTCACGGTCCATCGGGGGTGGGTAAGAGTTCTACTGTCACGGCAGGTTTAGTTCCAGCACTGCAAAATCGAGCTATTGGCGATCAAATAGCCGTACCTGTGGTACTGCAAGTTTATACCGACTGGGCACGGGAATTAGGGAAATCTTTAAGTGAGGCGATGTCTAGTGATGAATCTCTGGCGATTTACGCTGATATTAAGCTAGAAGCAGCCATTGAAGCGGAAGCTTTGCCTTACTCTGGCATATCGTTCACCATTGGTAGCATTTTACAACAACTCCAAGAAAATGCCGATCGCCATTTGATCACAGTTTTAATTTTTGACCAGTTTGAAGAATTTTTCTTTGGTTATAGCGATCGCAATCAAAAGCAAGAGTTTGATAAATTTATTAGCGATTGTCTGAATATACCTTTTGTTAAAGTTATCCTTTCCTTGCGAGAAGATTATTTACATCGGTTATTAGACTTTAAACATCTCTCGGCACTGGAAGCGATTAATAATAATATTCTCGACAAGCATATCCGCTATCAGTTGAATAACTTTTCGCCAGAATATGCTAAAGCAATTATCCGCAAATTGACAGAGCGATCGCAGTTTAATTTAGAACCTGCTTTAATTGATGCTTTAATCGAAGATTTATCCACAGAATTTGGAGAAGTCCGCCCGATTGAATTACAAGTTGTGGGAGCGCAAATTCAAGATGAGCGCATTACTACCCTAGAAGAATATCAGCCATATAGACCGAACAAACTCATCGAACGATATATTAAAGAACTGATTAAAGACTGCGGGCCAGAAAATGAACGAGCGGCTTTACTCGTCTTATATTTATTAACAGATGAAAGCAACAACCGACCTTTTAAAACTCGTGCTGAGTTAGCAGCGCAGCTATCAGAATTAGAAGATGCTGACAAATTAGAGTTAGTCTTAGAAATTTTAGTGCGCTCCGGTTTAGTGGTTCTCTTTCCTGATGTACCAGAACGCTATCAACTGATTCACGATTATTTAGTAGACTTGATTCGCTACCTGCAACAACAAGAATCGAGCTTACAGGTACAACTAAATCAGTTGCGCTACAAAGTAGAACAAAGTCAAGCTGAGATTGAGCGACTGAAAAGCGAACTTAGTCAAAATAAGCAGCGTTCTAAATTGGTAGATTCTCATCCGCAACAGGGATTAGACTTATTAACGGAATTGCGAGAATTACACAAACGGGAAGAATTAAGTCAGTTAGAAATTGAGCAATTACGAGCTGAACTCAAAGAAAAAGAGTTAACAGCTAAACTTGCAGAAAGTCAAAAGAAACAAAGACTTAGTGAAGCTCAATTAAATCGTTCGCTGAAAATTGCCCTCACCGCTTCTGTTCTCGCCATCTTCGGATTAAGTGTTTCCATCGTCACAGCAGTAGATAGCGAAATTAAAACTCTCAGTGCATCCAGTGAAGCTCTCTTTGCCTCCCAAAAAGGTATTGATGCTTTAAAAGAAGCTTTAAAGGCAGGGAGAAAATTACAACAAACAGTCTGGATAGATTCTTATACAAGAGAACAAGTACAGACGGCGCTTTATCAAGCTGTTTCCGGGGTCAGAGAATATAACCGCTTGGACGGGCATATATCTGGAGTCAATAGTGCTATATTCAGCAGCGATCGCTCTTTAATTGCCTCAGCCAGTGCCGATACTACAATCAAACTCTGGCGTCCTGATGGTAGCTTAGTTAAAACCTTGTCGGGGCATGAAGATGTAGTTAATAGCGTTAGTTTCAGCCCAGATAGTCAAATCATTGCTTCCGCCAGTCAAGACAAGACGATAAAACTTTGGAGTCGAGAAGGTGAATTGCTTGCAACCTTATTAGGACATCAGGGTGTGGTGAATAGTGTGAGTTTCAGCCCAGATGGTCAGGTTATTGCTTCAGCGAGTACAGACAAAACAGTGAAACTGTGGAGTCGGGATGGTAAGCTGCTCAAAACTTTGCAGGGACATGATGGTGCAGTCTTAAGTGTGGCTTGGTCAAATGATGGTCAAACCTTAGTTTCTGGGAGTGCTGATAAAACGGCGAAACTGTGGAGTCGGGATGGTAAACTGCTCAAAACCTTACAGGGACATGAGGATGCAGTCAAAAGTGTAGCTTGGTCGCCTGATGGTCAAACAATTGCATCTGCTAGTTTAGACCAGACCATCAAACTGTGGAATGTTGAGGGGAAGCTACTGCGAACCTTATCGGGTCATAGTTCAGGAGTTACCAGCGTCAGTTTTAGCCGCGATGGTAACACGATCGCTTCTGCAAGTACCGATGAAACAATCAAACTTTGGAGTTTTGAAGGTGTATTGCTGGGAACCCTGAAGGGACATAACAATTGGGTTAACAGTGTCAGCTTCAGCCCAGACGGTCGCACTCTTGCTTCCGCCAGTCGGGACAAAACTATTACACTTTGGCATTGGGACGATGTATTACTGCGAAAGCCCAAAGCCGATAATGATGACTGGATAACTAGCATTAGTTTTAGCCCAGGCGATCGCACCTTAGCAGCAGCAAGCCGAGACAAAACTGTAAAACTTTTCAGTCGAGACGGTAAACTACTCCGTACATTCACAGGGCATCAAGGTCAAGTTTGGGGTGTAGCTTGGTCGCCCGATGGTCAAGTAATTGCCTCGGCTAGTAAAGATAAAACGGTGAAGCTTTGGAGTGGTGACGGTAAACTGCTCAACACCTTACAAGGTCATAATGATACCGTCTTGAGTGTAGCTTGGTCGCCTGATGGTCAAGTAATTGCCTCGGCTAGTAAAGATAAAACAGTAAAACTTTGGAGTCGCAACGGTAAACTGCTCAATACCTTGCAGGGACATCAAGAAGCGGTGAATTGGGTAAGCTTTAGCCCAGATGGCAAGTTGCTAGCCTCAGCCAGTGATGATAAAACCGTGAAAATCTGGACTATAGAGGGTAAATTGCTATATACATTAATTGGTCATAGTCGCCGAGTAAATGGAGTTGCTTGGTCGCCTGATGGTCAAAGCATTGCCTCAGTTAGTATTGATAGCACAGTGAAGATTTGGAATCGAGACGGTGAGTTGCTAAATAATCTCACGGGCGATGGCGATAGTTTTATCAGTGTCAGTTTTAGCCCCGATGGCAAGACTCTGGCAGCCAGCAGTGATGACAAAGTAAGGATTTGGAACCGAGAAGGAACGTTGCTAATTGCTTTGAAAGGCGATAAAGATGAGTTAACCAGCGTCAGTTTCAGCCATGACGGCAAGACTCTGGCTGCGGGTAGTGGTAATAGCACAGTAATTTTCCGAGATTTAGCAGATATCCAACTGGATAAATTACTGGCACGCGGTTGCGATTTGCTACATGATTATTTGCAGACTAACCAGAAAGTAATGAAAAGCGATCGCGCCTTGTGTTCTAGTAGGTGATTTGAAATTAATCGACTTCATTAATGATTTTCGGGCTTCTTGAACAGCTATATCTATGTTAAATCGATCAAAAAATGAGCTATTAAAGTATTTCTTTCGTAAGATAGCAAGTAAAGATGCAAAAGATTTGGGTTATCTTTATCAAGGTGCATCACTGAACCATCAACTGCTAAGTGGTGATGATCTATCCATCGCTCTTGTGAATCTAGTAAAAAACTGAAATAGGGGCTGACATCTGGATGATTTTTAGTTAATTCTTCATAGCTTTGATAAAAAGGAGGTATCCCAATTCCCATCGGCATATATAAGCCTTTGGAATAATCTGCTACAGCCAATTGAGGAAGCGTTTTCAGATTAATGCCACTAATGAATAATCTATTTTGTTCGCCCGTCTTAGTATCTGTGAATCCTAACTCAATTTCCTGTAAATTTTGTTCCACACCAATCGGTTTAATATTCCTTAAAATCGCTTTATCAAATTTGCCTATTCTCCAGTATTGATTGCCCCAAGGCTTATTTTGATCGTAAAATCCTGGCGCTCGAAAACTTGCAAACTTAACTTCATTTTTAACGTCGTAAAAATCTCTCCATTTGGTGATGTTGGTCGCTAGCGTAGTTCTAACTTTTCTACTTTGCTCTCCAGATACAATTATCCTCTCATCAAGGGGGAACTGAGTAGCAACTTCTTTTTGATCGATTACATTTCTTAAAAGATTAGTTTTGACTACTGTGCCACTCGGATCTTGCCAGTGTTCTAATTTCCACCAATACTGCCAATATGAAATCTTATTAATTTTTTCAAAAATATTTTTGTAATGTCCAATTGGGAAAGTAAACCAACTTTGATAATAAAGGGTTTTATTATTATCCTCTTTAGTAAAAAGCAAAATTTCCCAAAATCCGGCATTTAAACAATTATTAGCCAAAGCTATCTCTACAATATTTTGTTTTTCAAAACCATCTCCTCCTACAATTTCTATATTTTTTGAATTAGCAGGAAAACTAATCTGTTGCCTATTCCATTCCCTATCTGTAAAAGCGATTATTTCTAAACCTCGATCTTTTTTAACCCATTCAGGTGCTTTGGGAACCAATAGCTCTAAATCAACATTTTTTATAACTATTTTTGCCGTGTTTTTATCTGTTGCTTCCAGTACGAAATCGAAATGCGTATCATCTTTCTTAATCAGTGTTAATTTTCGATTAGAATATCTTTTAAAATTTTTTCCTAACGGTGCAGGATTGGCTGGATAATCAACATTAGATAATTCTTGTAGTTTTACACTCATCTGATTATCAAATTTATATCTGGATTTCAACCAGAAACCACCTAGTCCCAGCAAACCAAGGCAGAGAATAAGAGTACTAAATAAAATCTGTTTCTTCGTGACTCTGAAATTAACTTTGCCGAATTGGGAAATGCCTGCAATTTTTTCTTTTGCAGAGATGTTTTTCATCAGACAAATTCCTTTTTATGAGAATGCTGATTAACAGCATAGCATTCTGCAAAGCGGATGTCTTATTTCTATTTTTAACGAAAGTGTTAATAAACGGTTATCTGCAATTAAGGGTTTAATACCAATTCTTATTTTTCCTTTATTAGACTTGCAGCAAATCGCTAAAGCGCCTATGCATAGACTAAAACCTGTATTTATTAGGAAATTGGACTTTTTCAACTTCACCATAATTAGTCACAATAGAAAAAGTTTCACGCCTCAAAGCAAAACTTTTATCCAACAATATTGTTTACTTTTCTTAATTGGATAAAGTCGGACTAAGCTGTTGAAGAAACTCAATATTTAAATCTAGCTTTTCTCCTAACCATAGGGAATGAACTGCATGGTCTGCCACAGCATCCCCTGTCTCAGGATGAACGAGAATATTCAATCCCTCACGATTGAGCATTAACCAAGGAACGACTTTCTCAAACTGATTCGGTAAGAAAGCAACTTGATACATCGCTTGTGGATGGGGCCCAATCGGCTTGTCAAACCAGCGTCCGAGTTGCACCTCAAACCTAGCGCCTAATCCTTCACGTACACGCGCAGCTACATCTCGACTCGCAGGATCGAAGTAAACATGAGCATGAAAACCAGCGATCTCGATAGTATCTTCTTTCATAGATCCACTTTTCGCTCTCAACTCTAATTTTGGGTAGCTGACTTTTTATTTTTTACTATAAATCTACGACGAGCTACGCCCACGCTCAATTTTAGCCCAATACAGTGTAGTTAGCGATCGCTTGTTGGAGATTCAATTTACAGAGATCGTTAATTGAGATAACTAACTTTTATGGGGTAGGCAGCATACTGAGCGTTATCGTTAACGCAGCCTCTTGCAGAGAAGTAGCGATCGCGCCATTTTGCCCACCCTAATTATGCAAGTTAAATGTGGAATAGCTTAGTAGTTAGTTAACGCTGAAAGTGCTTGTAGTTTCTTTGACAACTTCATCTCTTTTAGGAGTAACTGAAAGATGCACAACATGCACTGAACAAGGAGCATGGTGCAGAACGTAGTTACTCACACTACCGAGAAATAGTTCCATCAGCCGAGAATGGCCCCGACGCCCCATAACAATTAGGTCAGCGTCACAACTATGGGCTAAATCACAAATAATCCGACCAGGATTACCAACATTTTGTGTAAATTCCGTAGTCACACCTGCTGTGTTTGCTTGGGCACAGAAAGATTGCAACATCTGGATTCCTAGATTTTTAAAGGTATCCCACTGTTGTTGGTATAACTCAAAGCTTTGACTGGTCAATCCTGGATAGTAGTCCATATTAGACAGCATGGGTACATAAGGACTACCCTCTTCTTCAGAAGACAGAACATGAAGTAACATTAAGCTAGCTTGTGTTAACTTTGCTAAATCTAATGCTTCCTCAAAAACCTGTTGCCCTATTTCCGAGCGATCTAATGCAACTAGAATCTTTTTAAACATCATATAGACCTCCGATTTCATTGGTAATTGGTCTTTACGGTTTCGGGTTTCCAGATGCTGGATTGTCAAAAATGACTAATCCCTCAACTATGTTTAGCGACTTTTGAATTTTAAATCTCTTAAAGGTTTTCGCACTATATTTATATTTATAGCAAAACAATTTGAGGAACTTGTGAGGAAAGCCAGCATTTATCTTTGAGCATGAGGGAGCATCTCATTTTGGAATAAATATCTTTGGGTTTCGAGCCTAAATCCCTTTCTCAAAATTGCTATGCATTAGTCACATTTTTCTTAAGATTGTTGCAAATGAGCCAGCAACAGGATTGTAGAACAACGCGATCTGCGGATATTTGACAAAAGCAGAAGAATGTAAATGACAAAAATTTTTTAGGCGATCGCTAACTACAAACTGGAGAATTTGAGTAGATACCTATCAATGTTTTTGCTCTTGTTTTAAGTAAGTTATATTTTTGTTGAGAAAGATTTGGGTTATGGATAGCCTAAAAAGAGAGAAGTCAATATATTGCATACAACCGAAAAAACTAAAGTATTAAACAATCCGGTTGACAATTGTCCACACTTCTCCATCAGAGCGGACATAGGGAACGGAGATTGTCTTAAAGCCAGTGATGAAGGGCTTGTAATAAATCTGCCAATACATTGGACTCAGTTGATTGGCACAAGCCTTAAGAAAACGGACTTCTGCGGCCAGTTCACTTGCTAGTTGATTAATGCGTTCAGCATGAGCCTGAGCTACTTCTTTCGCTTCCTCTAGCTGCTGCTGTTGGATAAGTTGTTTGGATTCACCTTGCCAACGCACTAACTTACCTTGTTTTTGTTTTATCTTGCCTTCTAAAGCGGCGATCGCTGCATCTATGCCTTGGAGTTCAACTGATAATTGGGCATTTTCCCTGGCTTGACGGCGGTAAGCTTCCACCATCGCCTGGGGTGAATCATTCTCGCCAGAGATGACATTATTTTTTATAGTGAGTGCAGCGCGTTCTTCTAAAAGAGCCTGAATTTGAGAATTAAGCGCTGCTATTTCAGCCTGAGTTTGCTCCATAAATCGAGTTTTAAGTGCTGAGTAAAATATTAAAAGCTTTTTGCGCCTTGGGTATCCAGAGAAAGCGATCGCACCTCGGCTGTAATTCCTTCTTCTTGCCAAGCAGCTAACATCGCCGCCTCCACTTCCTTTGAGTGTAACTTATCCGCCAAAGCTAACAGTGTCGGCCCCGCACCACTAATCACCATACCATAAGCACCAGCACTAACAGCTGCAATGTTGAGAGCATCATAACCAGGAATCAAAGCTTTACGATAGGGCTGATGCAACTTATCTTGCAAAGCTGTCTTTAACCATTGTCCGTTACCAGTTTCCAAGCCGCGCAACAATAAGCCCAAATGGGCGGTATTGAAAATCGCATCCGCACGACTTACTTCTGTTGGCAGAACGCCTCGCGCTTTTGAAGTGGAAAGTTCAAAATTAGGAATAGCCACAATTGGCACAACATCTTTATGCCAGGGAACATCACAAATTTCCCAACCTGCACCACTAGTAGCAGCCAGACGACATCCTCCCAACAAGGCTGGAACTACATTATCAGGATGTCCTTCCATTGCGATCGCTAACTCCATCACCTGCGACTGAGAAAGAGTAGCACCTTCAAGTTGATTAGCCGCAACTAATCCACCAACAATTGCTGTCGCAGAACTACCCAAACCCCGTGCCAAAGGGACATCTAACTTAATCTCTATTTTCACAGTCGGCGGTGTCTGCTCTATATGTTGATAGAACTTGACAAACGCTTGGTAGAGAAGATTACTTTCATCAGTTTGGACTCGTTGGGCTTCTGTACCAGTGACATGAATAATTAACCCACTTTCTTCCAGCCGAGTGAACTTGAACTCGTTGTACAGCTTTAAAGCTGCACCGATGCAATCAAAACCAGGCCCCAAATTAGCAGTTGTGGCGGGAACGGTAACAGTGATGGTAGAAACAACAGACATTGGCAAAACTCACTAATCATCAACTAGCATCCCATGTAAAGGGTTGACTTGCTCATGAATTATATTAATTGTCTGTAAGTAATCAAAATAATTACAAATTACTTTGACTCACCCTGAATCTGCATCCAATTTATCCAATAGTCTTTTTCCATGAATCACTGCTGCAATAGTTAAAATGTCATCCTGAATTCGATAGATAACTCGATAGCTGTATACAAACTTTTCCCTAATATTATCATCGCCAAACTCTGGTACTATTCGACCTGAGAAAGGAAAGTTACTCAAGTGACGAGTTACATCGATTATTCTTTGAACCACTGCCGCAGCATAAGCAGTTGAGTCACGAGATATATACGTGACTATCGCTTCTACATCCTCTAGTGCTTTAGAAGACCAAACTACTTGATAAGCCATTTGCTCAAACGTTTTTCAGCTTCTTCTTGTGTAATTACTCCTTCTATATCGGCTGCTTCTAATCCACGACTAACTTTCTCAATTACGTATAGATGGTATTGGATATCTTCGATTGAGCAATCGTCTGGCAATTGATTCAGTAGAGATTGAACTTTTTCTTTTGTGGTATTCATAGCTTGATTTTTAGTTTATTAATAAAGCAACTGAACGCTATGGTTGGGTGTAGAGTCCCCCATCATTAATATAACTCCAATATTAAATTGATAGCCTACCCACAGTGAGCGGCTATCAATGCTTTATTATTCCTCAGAAAGATACCTAGCGATCGCTCTTTTCGACAAGTCTATTAGTCAACAAGGTTACTTCAAAGTTCCTAAAACGGGCGCTACCTCAACCTCGGAAATTTGCGGAACCAAGAATCCCTTGGCATAAATCTGAGGATTGCTTTGCGAGACTATGGCATAAGACTGGCGAAGATTAGCATTGACTGCAACGGTCTTCACATCGTACATCTGCATCGCCATTTTGGGATAGAAACCAATACCAATAATCATCAGCAGAAAACAGGCAGCAATAAACACTTCACGCGGTCTAGCATCTTCGTAGACTGCATCTTCTGGTACGAGACAGTCTGTACCAAAACAAACTGTTCCCTCATCTTCTCGATTTTCCAAGCCTGCATTATTAATGTCGCATAACAGTGCTGCATCTTTACCATAAAACACTTCTCGCAGCATGGAAAGTAGATAAATCGGTGTGAGGATAACTCCAACTGCGGCGAGAAAAACTGTGACGGTGCAGAAAGTCGAACTGTAAACGTCACTGCTTGTCATTCCAACAAATACCGAGAGTTCGCCAGCAAAGCCGCTCATACCGGGAAGTGCCAGAGATGCCATTGCTCCGATTGTAAACAGGGCAAAGACTTTGGGCATGGCTTGACCAATACCGCCCATATCTTTCATTACCATTGTGTGGGTGCGATCGTAAGTAACACCTGCTAAGAAGAACAGCACTGATGCAATTAAACCATGCGAAATCATCTGCAACATTGCGCCGTTGATTCCCAAATCAGTGAAGGAGGCAATCCCAAGCAGTACAAACCCCATGTGAGAAATTGACGAATAAGCCAAACGCCGCTTCATATTCGTCTGAGCAAAGGAGTTCAATGCACCATAGATAATGTTGACAACACCGAGAATGGCTAGAACTGGCGCAAAATAAATGTGTGCATCGGGAAGCAACTCAAGATTCAGGCGAATCAGTCCATATCCGCCCATTTTCAGCAACACACCAGCTAATATCATCGATACAGGAGATGATGCTTCGCCGTGGGCATCAGGCAACCAAGTATGCATCGGGAAAACAGCAAGCTTGACACCAAATGCAATCAACAATCCTGCATAAAGTAGCAGTTGTAGTCCAAGAGGATATTCCTTTTTAGCCAGGGCGGTTATATCAAACGTCATATCACCGCCGCCGTATAGCCCCATTGCCAGGGCTGCCACTAAAATAAATATAGAAGCAGCTGCGGTATACAACAAAAATTTTGTAGCCGCATAACGACGCCTTTGCCCACCCCAAATGCAGACTAATAGATAGACGGGAATCAGTTCTACTTCCCACATGATGAAAAATAGCAGCAAGTCTTTAGCAACAAACACCCCTACTTGTGCCGAATACAGCACCAGCATCAAAAAATAGAAGAGGCGGGGTCGGCGATCGACTTGCCAAGCTGAAAAAATCGAGAGTGTGGTGACAAATCCGGCTAAAAGCACAAGTGGCGCTGAAAGCCCATCGACTGATACCGCCCAGTTAAAACCTAACTGAGGTATCCAGGCATAATTTTCCACCATTTGAAAACTAGCACTGCTGGCATCGTAATGATTCCAAAATGCATAGCACATTAATGCAAAATCTGCAATACCTACACTTAGTGCATACCACCGCACGAATTTACCATCTTTATCAGGCAACACAGGGATAAGCAGGGAAGCAACAAGTGGCAGTAAGACAATTGCGGTAAGCCAGGGAAATCGATCCGCTATCATGTATGTATAGAAAAATACTTATTTAGTCAATTATGTCATTCTACTAAACTTTGTAACGATTTCTTCATAAATCTTTGTCCCAGTTAACTGCTTTGACCAAAAAACAATTTACTGGAGACTGGGAAAGAAATATTTTTATTTGTTAAGTGTTCTTGTGTACGCAGTTGATAATGGTTTTACTTGCTTACGGTACTAATCCGGCCCGCAACGCACGGACAGCAGCTTGTGTCCGGTCAGCAACACAGAGTTTATTGAGAATACCTCGAACATGAGTTTTGACAGTACCGACTGTTAAATAGAGCCTTTTGGCAATTTCTGCATTGTCACAGCCAGCGACAATCAACTCTAAAACATCCATCTCTCTATGAGTTAAAGGATAGCTGACTATACTTTTCTCAACATCTGGGTCAATACCTTCAATCAAAACTCTTTTTCCAGATGCGTTTTTGTTGCCATCGGTGAAATCTTGACGTATTTGTTGTAGTACAACGTCTGCGATCGCTGGATCGATCCATGAGCTACCTGCATAAGTCGTTTGTACAGCTTCTACTAGTTTCTCAGTTTCTATATCCTTCATACAATAAGAATCTGCACCTGCTGCAAATGCTGCTAAAACTGCTTGTTCGCTATTTTGCATCGTTAAAATTAGCAGCTTTGTTGTATAGTCCTCATTTTCTGCCTGATATTGCCTAAATGTGCGTGTTAGCTCAATACCATCCATGTCAGGCAAACCAATATCAATAGTAGCAACATCCGGCTTGAGAGTTTTCAGAAGCTTGATACCATCAGCTGCATTGGCTGCTTCACCAACAATGTTAAACTCTGGCTGGGTTTGTAAAGCAGACCGCAAGCCGATTCTTGTCAGGTTGTGATCTTCAATCACAAGGATCTTGATTTCACTCATAGTTGCTTAACTTTACTGTTATTTTTCTAAAGTACAGATTAAAATAATCTCGTTCTTCTATTCGGGATCTTATACAAAAAGCAATGCGTTTGGTATTATTCCCTGAACTTCATCTACCATTAGACATAGATAACCTTATATCGTAAGCTTTTCTAAGGCAAGAGTTTCGATATGACAATATAATTCAATCAAAAAATATTTTTATACATAAACCCAATGCCCGATGTGTTATGTTATACAAATTTTCTGAAGAAATCTGATAGCAAGTAAAAGTAGGTGATTATTAAGTAATTATCCTTGCGTTGAGCGGTATTATGCACATAAAAGTGACTAAAATAACTCACTCTAGCACTCAGGCACTCATATTAATTGGAGAATTTAGGCGACTAATATACTTATGAGAAGAGTATTTTTGTAAGATAAATGGTACATATTTTTAAAGAAAAAACAGTGTAATTACGCAGAAAAAAGGTATTAAACTCAGAAAACTCTAAAAGAAAATATTAATCCTTAATAATCTCAGCGCTGGTGAAGTAAGCTATTACTAGATTTGCTAGGGATAGCCAAGCACTTCTTTTTTATTTAGCCATGTCTTTACCTAAAACTGTCAAAAAAGATAAAATTCTCGTTGTCGATGATATTTTTGACAATCTACTGGTCTTAGAAGCAGTCCTAGAAGATGAGGACTATGAAATTAGCTTGGTAGAAGATAGTAAGATTGCTCTGGCTATGGTTGAAGAGTCACCGCCAGACATAATTCTCTTAGATGTGATGATGCCGGAGCTAGATGGCTATGAATTCACTCGGCGCATCCGACAGAATCAGGCGTTGCCATTTATCCCGATTCTGCTGCTTACGGCTCACTATGAGTCTAGCGTTGTTGAAGGATTAGACGCTGGTGCAGATGACTTCATTCGCAAACCATTCGATCCTGATGAACTACATGCAAGGGTGCGATCGCTCCTGCGCCTCAAGCATAGTATCGACGAACGAGATCAGATGGCGAACCTCCGGGCGGATTTTGTCTCCCGTTTTACTCACGACTTACGCATCCCTCTAGTAGCCTCTAACCGCGTATTAAAATTATTGCTGGAAGGCAGGTTTTGCGATGTTTCGCCACAATTGCAAGAAATAATTAATACCATGATTGGCAGCAATCAAGACCTGCTGGAAATGGTAAATACCTTGTTAGAAGTTTATCGTCATGAAGCGGGCTGTAAAACCTTAAAAATTTCTGCCTGCAATATTCAGGAATTAGTTAGTGAAGTTTCCCAAGAATTAACTCCCTTAGCTGAAGAAAAAGGATTAGCTGTAAAAATCGATCTAAGTGAAACTGCAAGCCCCATTATGGGCGATCGCTTAGAACTGCGGCGAGTTTTGACAAATATTATCGGCAATGCTATCAAATTTACAGACAAAGGTTCTGTAAATATTCACTGTTATCTGACTCCGATCGCTGTGAATATTGATATCCAAGATACAGGGCCAGGAATTTCTAAACCAGATCAGGCAATATTATTCGAGCGATTTCGTCAAGGAAAACACCAACGTTCTGGTAGTGGCTTGGGATTATATCTTTCTCGCTGTATTATCGAAGCACATCAAGGCACAATCGATGTGACATCTGAACCAGGCAAGGGTAGTACATTTACTATCCGCCTACCTTTAGCTGACGAAAACTAAAAGTAGGCGACAAAAAATTATTACCCTAATAACGCTGTTAGTACAATAGAATTAATAGAATTACCTTGTGATGTTGGGATGTCTGTTAAAAGATAGGTAAATAGAATATTAATTATGAATTAGCACCTTTGAGAAAATCAGTAATAGATTGAGAAAATGCTTTGCGATCGTTATTTTCAAAATGGCTGAAAAAAGAAGGTAAAAAAAAGAGCTAATAAAGGCAGAAGGTTCAGTAAATAATTATTTAACTTAAACCTTCTTCCTAAATAAAATTTCACCTATTACATTACCATCAAAATCTAACTACTTGAACAAGTTGTTACAACGAGGAAAACCTCTATCACGCTGTACTAGTCTAAAGTCTTTTTAACTTCATCTTTGATATTTTCAGTGGTGTGACGGACTTGGGCTTCAGCTTGTTTAGCTTTACCTTCAGCTTTATCTTTAGGATCGCCAGTTACTTCGCCAATTGCTTCTTGTACTTTTCCTTCGACGTTTTTAGCAAAAGCTTTTGCTTTATCTTCGATACTCATCTTTTTTGCTCCTAAAGTAGGTTAAGTGTTGATTATTTATTGCTTGCTTGAAAAGCGCTGCAATATCTATAGATTACTTTTAAATAACTTTTGCTTCTTCTATCTGACGATGTTTTTATGACAAATATTTGTGTCCATTGTACATAGTTATTTAACCTTGAAAATCATCTTTGGAAATTCAGGTAATATCCAAAAGAGGGAAAGGTATCATTATATTGTTCTATCTTTAGACAAAATCATTTATAACTTCAGGTAGATAGTGATGTTGATAACCCGCAACTTGGCTTATTACCACTGGATATGGTAAATATGTCAACAGAGTGCGCAGGCTTTCAAATTGGTGGTAGATAGTGCAGTATTAGCGAGTCCGTGTACTCACTTCTGGGTAAATGAGAGGAGATGCTTCAAAATACTTTCGTCTTTAATCACTTAGGACTTACGCAAGTGTCACAAAAAAATCGGATTTGTAGTTGTAAGCGGCTCTAGCCCTTATTTTGAGGACTAAAGTCCTCTCTGCGAAACGCTACGCGTAGCTTGCTTCCCCGCAGGGGTACACTACGAACTGAAAATAATATGCCAAGCTAAAAGCGTAGCTTGCTTCTTTGTAGGGATACAAGTCGGGAAACCGCAAGGGCGCAGTGACTCCCCAACTTACGTAGTTTAAGGTTTTTGGGGCTAACGCAAGCGTATTGAGTTATATATTAGTCACATCTTTCTTAATAGTCACTTATTAACTTGCAATCCGCTGTATATTGCTTCTGCAACTCTGACTAATTAAGCAAGTACTAGAAATAACTGACACTAAAAATAGTGGAAATCTCAGTAAATACTGTAGGAGCAGTAGCTTGCAGAATAAGGATTTTGTCACAAAATTTAGCAGAAATCAACATAATTTTTCAGGTTTTAACTGAAGAATAATTTAGCTAGTGCAAGAAGGCATAGATAAGTCTCAGTAGCGGCTTTGAAGTACCTAATAGAACTGGTGATTAATTTCTGCTCAAAGACAGCAGGAACAATTCTCCACATTGATTTCTAGCTTCTTACTTGTAGTATTTATGAAGATATTTATGCAATCAAATTCTAGTACTCAACCAACTCCCAACTTCCAATATATAGACTACAAAATGCCAACTGATTTGTCTGTTAACATTTTCATCGGATATTCTATCTTGATTCCAATGATTGTGTTTGTTGGGTTTAATATCTATAAGAAATACCAGACTGCTGTTTTTTGCCGACAAGTTGCTTATTTAGAGAAACTGTGGCATTTGAATATTAAAAAAGAGCTTGAAGAAAAATAATAATGAAGTACTTATTTCTAGTTTGGGTGCTTATATTCTCTTTAGTCGCTCCTAGCGCGGCGATATCTGATAACAAGCCGCTTCTTGATGAAAGCTTATACCAACACGTTGACGCTGAAGTAAAACAGCCATACAACTTAATATCTGGACTTGGCACAATCCACCATCCAGTTTCTACTTCTAATCCCCAAGCACAAGAGTTTTTCGATCAGGGATTAAATTTAATTTACGCTTTTAATCATGATGAGGCGGCGCGTTCTTTTCAATACGCTGCCAAACTCGATCCGCATTTAGCGATCGCATATTGGGGTGTTGCTTTAGCTTTGGGGCCCAACATTAATTCAGAAATAGACCCCAATCGGGAATTAGCTGCTTACCAAGCGATACACCAAGCTTTGGTCCTTTCTACCCAAGCTTCCACCCAAGAACGAGACTACATTAACGCCTTAGCAAAACGTTACTCTCAAGATGCCGATGCTGATTTGTATCAACTAGCAGTAGATTACGCCAAAGCAATGGGAAACCTAGTCAAGCGCTATCCTGATGATTTGGATGCAGCGACACTTTACGCTGAAAGCCTGATGGATCTGCATCCTTGGCAGCATTGGACTAAAGATGGTAAGCCACAGCCAGATACAGAAAAAATTGTGGCTGTTTTAGAATCAGTTCTCAAACGTAACCCGAATCATGCAGGAGCTAATCATTACTATATCCATGCAGTGGAAGCCTCACCTTCTCCAGAACGGGCCCTTGTCAGTGCTAACCGACTCGGAACTCTAGCGCCAGCAGCAGGACACTTGGTACACATGCCAAGTCATATTTATTTTCGTGTGGGAGATTATCAAGGGGCAATGCAGGCAAACGAGCTGGCGATCGCTCAAGATGATATTTACATCAAAAAATATCAAGTCCAGGGCACTTACCCCATGATGTATTACAACCACAATATACATTTCCTCATGGTGGCCAGTAGCATGGCAGGAAGATATGAAGATGCTCTGAAATCCGCAGATAAATTAGTGGCAAATGCTACTGCGATTGATCCGTATGCACCAATGCTTGAGGGATTCCTCGGCAGCAAAATGCTGATTCAGACACGCTTTAGTGATTGGGATGCCATCTTAAAAACTCCTGTTCCCGAAGCTAAATTGCCCACTACCACAGCACTTTGGCATTTTGCTCGCGGTATGGCGATCGCAGCCACAGGTAAACTTGAAGATGCAGCAAGTGAAAGTCGGGCATTACTAGCTGCCAAACAGGGAATTTCCACCGAGGCAACTATTGGATTCAGTCCTGCCAGTAATATTTTAGACATTGCCTCAAAAGTTCTAGACGCCAAAATTGCTAGAGAAAATCATGATTATGAATCTGCCATCCAATTACTAGAAAAAGCAGTAGTAGCAGAAGATGCCCTCAATTACGTGGAACCACCAGACTGGTACTTTCCGACGCGGGAATCTTTGGGTGCTGTGCTTTTGGCTAAGGGTGACTATAGAGAAGCTGAGAAAGTCTTTCGTGCCGATTTAAAAAAATATCCCCATAATGGACGTTCTCTATTTGGCTTGCAGGCAACTTTGCGGGCACTAGGCAAAGATGAGGCCGCTCAACTTGTGAAAGCTGAATTAGAGACTGTTTGGAAAGGTGATGTTCGGCAACTTAAGATTGCAACTTTGGTTAATTAGCCGAACATGAATGTTACGCCACTTACTCTCCTTTTTCAAAAAAAGAGGCTAGCGCCAAAGAAAAAGACTCGCGATGCTTGCTGCTATAAGCATCGCAGTTGCTTTTATAGCAGGTTTTCCCAAAGAGTACAAGTCACAATAGTTTTATATTTGTTGCCTGACTTTGCCTTTCGTATTAAAATCTTGAAGTAATGCTTCATGGTGAATGCAGTCAAACGTTCAATTCGGATATTAAAGATGCGCCCCTGCATGTCTGATTTTCTATATCACCCTACAGAATTTATTTTATTCCATTTCCAACCCCTTTTTGCGGTGGATTGTACTTAGGGTATGTGGGGGCGGGCGATCGCTTAGGTGCGATCGCATCACTGGTTAACTATCTAGTGGATGCAAAGAGTTGGCTCATATGTCATCCTAGATTTATGAGAGTTAATTCAGCGATGTCTTTGGTTTTAGTATTGAAAGGCTTTTTCCTTTTAGTATTTACAGACTTCTGAGAGAAATTAAAATCTCTACACAGTGATGATTTTGGAGAGAATCGATGTCAATTTATGTAGGTAACCTCTCTTATGACGTTACACAAGAAGATTTAAGTGGTATTTTTGCAGAATATGGTACTGTAAAGCGCGTTCAAGTACCTACTGACCGTGAAACAGGTCGTCCGCGCGGCTTTGCTTTTGTGGAAATGGGAACTGAAGCTGAAGAAACTGCTGCCATTGAAGCTCTCGACGGTGCTGAGTGGATGGGTCGTGACCTGAAAGTTAATAAAGCTAAACCCAAGGAAGACAGAGGTGATAGAGGTTCCTTTGGTGGTGGTAACAGAGGAGGATACGGCAACCGCGGCGGTGGCGGTGGCGGTGGCGGACGATACTAACCTTGGAAATAAAAACTTACCAAGAGTCTTAAGGTCAGACAAACAAGAGTCTGTCTTTTTTTTGTAATGTTACCGCCTGCATAGCCATTGATGAAGTCAACTTAGTAGGAGAAATAATGACCCAAGTAATTGTAGGTGACAATGAACACATTGAGTCAGCCTTACGACGATTTAAACGAGAAGTTTCCAAGGCGGGAATTTTTCCAGACATGAGAAAGCATCGTCATTTTGAAACACCCTTAGAAAAACGCAAGCGCAAAGAAGTTGCCAAGCACAGACAAAGTAAGAGAAGTTTTCGTAATTAAGGGCTGAGATACAGCAGAATTCAGAATTCAGAATTCTGAATTCTGAAGTCAAACAGGCTTTATACCTTGCTTTGAGACGCGAGCTTGTGTACTTCACCTTCCTTGAAATTCGCTGTAAATATGAATGAATTCCCTCATAGATTCTATGAGGGTTTTCCTTTTGTCTATTTTAAAATCACGAAACCTAAAGAAACGCTAAAATCAAGTCAGCCTTTGTATTGTAGCGGTTGTGTCCCACATCACTCAGAGTGCGGTTCACTGCATAAATCCTGATTGTCAACGTCCTTATCCTCAGCCTTGGGGAAACAAATTTTGCAACAGCTGTGGCGCACCGCTAGAGTTGTTAAACCGCTATGTTCCACTTCAGCCCTTGGGATCGGGAGGATTTGCTCAAATCTACACAGTTTGGGATGAAAAAACTCAAACAGAGAAAGTGTTGAAAGTATTGGTAGAAGATTCGCCCAAGGCACTGGAGTTATTTACCCAAGAGGCGGCAGTTTTATCCGGTTTGCACCATCCAGGTGTCCCCAGAGTTGATGCCGAAGGGTATTTTCAGATACAACTGTTTAACCCCAAACCGCACCAACTGCCTTGCCTGGTAATGGAAAAAATCAATGGGCAAACTTTAGAGGAAATATTAAAAAAGTTTCCCCAAGGGTGTCCAGAGAGTTTGGTTTTAAACTGGTTTGCCCAAGCAGTGCAGATTTTACAAGAATTACACAAACGTCAGATTCTTCACCGAGATATCAAACCTTCTAATTTAATGCTGGGTACATCTTCGTCATCTTTAACCCCGTCTCCAGGGCAAGCAGAGGGCGATCGCCTGGTGTTAATTGATTTTGGCGGAGCGAAACAATTTAGTGCCTCTAAGCTGCGTTCTGTGTCTAGTTCCACGCGATTATTTTCTTCTGGCTACAGTCCACCAGAACAAGTTACTGGAGGTATTGTTGGGCCAAGTGCCGATTTTTATGCTCTTGGTCGAACGATGATTGAACTACTAACAGGTAAGTACCCACTAGAGTTGGAAGATCGGCAAACGGGTAAATTGCAATGGCGAACTGCGGTGAATGTCAACCCGCAACTAGCAGATTTGCTGGATGAGATGGTGCAGGAGGATGTGCGATCGCGTCCAGCGAATGCAGCTATAATTCAAAAACGTTTGGCGAAGATTTCTCAACCATTACCGCCACCAGGGTTATTTGCCCAACTGCAAGACAACATTAAGCAAGCCTCAACGCAAGTTTCCCAGAGATTTACCCTGATAACACAAGCTATCGAACAAGTTTTAGCTAACTTTAGCCTAGCTCTCACCAAAACCGTTATTTTTATCGCTCAGACAATCATCAAAATTTTCCGAGCTTGTTTGGCGACGATTTGGGCGATGCTCCTCAGTAGTATAGGCGCTTGTTTTGGTGCGATCGCTGGTTTTATTTTGGCCTATCACACCAGCTTAGGGCCTCAGATTGTAGAATTTATTGGGAGTCAGCTAAATCAATTAGTACCAAATACTCAGCCCGTCTTTGGGGCAGATATTTTGGTGTTCGTCGCCGCAGGCTGGGGAACCGCATGGGGATTGACAGTATCTGGTTGTTTTGGTCAACGGCGGCGGTTTTTAGTGGCTTCTCTGATGGGCATAATTAGCTATGGCTTCGGGTGGTTAATTTTGCAATTAATCACCCCAAAAGATAGCGGCGAGGGCTTAATGGCAGTGATTTTAGTGGCAGTTTGCCTACTCACGTTGAGTTTAGGACTTCGCAGCCATCATGTAGTGTACGCTGTGTTCGCGGCCTTTGGCAGTGCGATCGGCTATGCACTTTTGATTCTTTTGAAGTTAGGTGCACCTCCAATTTTCCAATTTAGCAGTCAACCAGCCTGGTCAGAGTTACAGTTACCTCTAATTTTTTTTGGCTCTATAGGCTTCTTTATCAGCTTCTGGTTAGGAGTGAGTTATTACCTAATTGTCCCTGGACTGCGCCTTTTAGGATGGCGATGAAAAAGGCAGGGGGGCAGGGGAGTAGGGGGCAGGGGAAGAATTAATAACCAATGCCCAATGCCCAATGCCCAATGCCTAAAAACAAGATCCCCCTAGTCGTATTTTTATCGAGCTAGGGGGATCACATATTTGGTAGTCTATAATTGGTTCGGTATAGTTCCTTACGATTTGATTCTATAGCCTATATTTCCGTTTGAGTAGTCTTACTATTAGAATTTATAGTATTTTTACAGCTTCTTAATCAATGCTTCATCCCTGTACTTCCTTAGAGAAGCAGTATATGTAAGGATGACAGTACGTGATGTTCGTAACTTGTCATTTTTGTAAATATCAGTAAAAAATATGAAACTTAAGATTATTGCCACCGTCTCCCTGTTAGCTTGTTTAGGGTTTGCAGAGCAGGCTCTTGCATTAAATCAGCTAGACTTGGATCAGTTGAAGGCAACAAGTGCCTGTCCTCGGTGTAATTTGAGTGGCGCTGACCTAACTAGGCTGAATCTAACTGGAGCAAATTTGCGAGGGGCTGACTTGAGCGGCGCTACATTATCTCAAGCTAATCTCACGAATGCCGATCTCACCGGTGCAAATTTAGAAGGTGCGATTCTGAATTCGGTAAATCTGAGTGGTGCTTCCTTAACAGGAGCAAATTTGAAATCAGCATCCCTGGAAAATGCTGATTTATCTTATGCCGGTTTTATCAGCGCCAATTTGGAAGCAACAAACTTAAAAAATGCAATATTGCAGTTTACTAATTTTCGAGGGGCTAACTACCGACTAACAACTCTGGCTAATGGTGTCGTCACCTCTGACAAACCCTATGGCTGGTCGTTAGAGCGTCAAAATCCCAGAGAATGTAACGAGTTTAAACCCGAAAATACTTTAGGCACAACTTGCTATTCAAAATAAACTGGGGCATTGGGCATTGGGAATGGGGCATTGGGCATGGGGCATGGGGCATTGGGCATTGGGCATGGGGCATGGGGAAGAGACAAGGTAGACAAGAAAAAAGAAAAGACTTGTTTAATAATTCCCCCTTGTCCCCTTGTCCCCTTGTCTCCCCTGCTCCCCTGCTCCCCTGCTCCCCTGCTCCCCTGCTCCCCTGCTTGTTCTTAACACTCCTTGTATAGCAAAAGCATTTTGTTTGTTAACAGTTCTTTATCATGGGAAAAAAGCCTAGCCTATAAATTAATTAAATCGATGCTTACCCATATAAAAGACTTAGCAGCAAAACTAGCGCCCCGCTTAATTGAAATTCGCCGCCACATCCACTCTCACCCAGAACTCAGCGGTCACGAGTACCAAACAGCAGCTTTTGTAGCTGGTGTTTTGTCTTCCAGTGGACTGCACGTACAAGAAGGAGTTGGCAAAACGGGTGTCATTGGAGAACTTCAAGGCACTGGCCAAAATGACCGTTTATTGGCAATTCGCACTGATATGGATGCCTTGCCAATTCAAGAGGGCACTAATTTGGAATATGCCTCTCGTGCAGATGGGATTATGCACGCTTGCGGTCACGATGTCCACACCACTGTAGGGTTAGGAACGGCGATGGTGCTGTCCCAAATGGCTGAGGAATTAGGTGGAAAAGTGCGGTTTTTATTTCAGCCAGCCGAGGAAATTGCTCAAGGTGCAAGCTGGATGGTGAAAGATGGGGCGATGGAAAATGTCTCGGCTTTATTAGGGGTTCATGTTTTCCCTTCTATACCCGCAGGTTCTATTGGGGTGCGTTACGGGGCATTAACAGCCGCCGCTGATGATTTAGAGATTCTGATTATGGGAGAATCTGGACATGGGGCGCGTCCTCATGAGGCGATTGATGCGATTTGGATTGGTTGCCAAGTGATTACGGCACTGCAACAAGCTATCAGCCGGACACAAAATCCTTTACGTCCTGTAGTATTGAGTATAGGGAAATTTAATGGTGGCAGAGCGCCGAATGTAATTGCCGATAAAGTGCAGTTATTGGGAACTGTGCGATCGCTCCATCCTGAAACCCGTGCCCATCTCCCAAACTGGATTGAAAACATTGTATCTAATGTTTGCCATACCTACGGAGCAAAGTATCAAGTCAATTATCGCCAAGGTGTACCCAGCGTCCAAAATGATTACGCCCTGACGCAATTGTTACAATCAGCCGCAGAAGAAGCTTGGAGTAGCGATCGCGTTCAAGTACTACCCGAACCCTCCCTTGGCTCTGAAGATTTTTCTATTTATTTAGAACATGTCCCTGGTTCTATGTTTCGCTTGGGTGTAGGCTACAAAGAAAGAATCATTAACCACCCTTTACACCATCCCCAATTTGAAGTCGATGAATCTGCTATTATCACCGGGGTTGTAACTATGGCATACACAGCTTATAAATATTGTCAGCAAAATTTGTAAACAAAAACTCCCAGCAGATAAATGCTGGGAGTTTTTGTTTAACTAACCTTTTTAGCAGCTATAGAAAGCTCAAAAGCCTTCTACACATTGGATTCGCTAACAACACCTAATTTCTCTTGAATTTTGGTCTTAGCGGCTTTGAATTCAGTAGCCAGTTGCTCGCTTTCATCGCTGCTCAAGTTGTTACGAATGGCAGCAAACATTGTGCTTTCTTCTTGACGAATATGGTCGCCAACAGCTTCCATAAGCTGTGTAACTCGATCTTTGAATTCAGGTGACGAAGGGCTAATACCCTTAATTTGGTCTAACACCTGCTTCATTTCAGCTTGTTCATCAAACAGTTCTTGGGTGTTATCTTGACCGTAGAAAGGACGTACTCTTGTATAGACTACTTCCTCTTCAGCTTCAGCGTGGGCATTTAAATCCTTATAAATTTGACCGAAGTACTCTTGGATCTTCTGCGGATCGTCGCTTTGCAGTAGTTCGGTGAATAAGGTATTTACCTTGTTGTGATCGAGGCGGATGACATCTTGGATATTTAGATCCTTTTTGTCGCTGTTTTGGGTGACAGCACTACCTACTACACCACTAACTGCGGCCATAGCATCTTGAACACGTGCCCAAATTCCTTGATCTGCATCTTGTCCAGTGAGTTCGCGGACACCCAGAATTTCCAGAATGCCTTTAAGTTGCTCTTGGTGAGCGCGGTTTTCAAAGTTAATGGTATTTAATGGGCCGATCGCTAGCAACACATCAGCGCCAACTTTTTGAGCAGCTTTGTGAACTATCAAGCCACTCATTACTACTTGATGTTTCAGCAATTCATGCTGAGAAACTTTCTCATACAGGCTTAACTCAGAACCTTTGAACAATTCGCGAGCTTTTTCAATGAATTGTGTAACATTTTCTTTAGGTTCAGCCTGAATCCCATACTGACCAATTACAGTTTCTAAAATACCAAGGTTTTTTTCATCATCATTGATAAAATTTCGGATGCGATCGGCAATTTCAGCATCAAGCCCTTGCGTCAAAAGCGATTGTTCATTTTCGATGACCAACTGTTGCAGAGCTTTTAGACTTGCAAGTTTTACAGCAATAGCATTGCGTTTCGTATCATCTAAAGTAGTTACCATCCGTGTTCTCCTCGGCAAAGCGTTCGTAATTCTTACTTGATATAACTTTGACACAGAGGTTAGGGAGATTCCATCTTTCTTTTGAGCGATCGCGCTCACAACTCTGGGTAGAGAAAAAAACTTTTCCTTAGAGAAAAATCGAAGCGATCGCTTCAATTTTTGATTGCCATCAAATCAAGCAGTTTAGTATGACATTCAAATTGAATAAATTACCTATTTGAAAGCAATTTCTATCTTGAGAATGACAATTAAGCTCAAAAAAACTACTTCTTATTCAAGAGGGCAAAATCGTAACCAGTTCCACTAGAGCAAGACTCGCAACGCTCAATTTTGACAAGCATTGCTTCTCCTTGACGCTCCCCGGATGCCGAAAACTGAATCATTCCGGTTGCTCCAGATGTTGAAAAATTGGGATTAGACAATACCCTTTGTAATCCTTCGCGGGTACTATCTTTTTTTAAACCAGCAATAATTGCTTGGAGTGCATCATAAGCTCCTGCTGTTCTCTGATTTACTTGAGCATTCCAAAGCTGAAAGGCATTTTTTGCAAAGGGGTTATCTTTATTAGCATCACGATGCCAATACACAGGTAATACCAGTCCTTCGAGATCCTTGCCATTTTGCAAAGTTGTAGCACTGTACATAGTTTCAGAAGCAAACAGGGGCTTTCTACCTTTAACTTCTTGTGCTACTTTGGTGGCAAAGTAGATATTTCTGATTGAAGGCATTAGTAAAAAGCCACTTGCATTTTCTGTTTCTATGGCTTTATCTACAAAAGCTTTAGGGTCAAAATTCTTATCTGCTAAATTGCAAGGCGTACTAATAACGTTGCTGCCATAATTTTTGATAGCTTGAGTGTACTTTTCTACAAGTATCTGATTTGATGAAGAGGTTGGATTATCTCTTGAATTACGAACATCGCCACAAATAGCAACATTTCTTGCTTGTCGAGCAATGTAGCGAGAATGAGTATCTACTAAATTATCATATAACGGATTTACGTGAAATAAGTAGTTATTTGTGGAACTATTAGGCTGACTATTTAATGCATTATTATCTAACTTTCCTGAATTTTCTGCTTGATTTGGTAGCTCGACAGGCAAGACTAAAACCAAACCTTTCTCTTTATATATTTCTGCGTTACGTCTAACACCCACAGCAGCTACAAGGCTTTTATCTTCAACTAATTCATTATCTAGGCGTGCAGAATCTTCTCTATTATCAGCACTTGCAATTACAATTTGCAATTTTTTACCATTAATTCCTCCTTGGGTATTAACTTCATTTTGAGCTTGAGCTACACCGCGTAAAATCTCTTCTGCTAAACTAGGGTCGAAGTTAATTGGTGCGACGATCGCAACTTTTATAGCTGATGAATTATCTCGCGCTATTTTGGCATTATTTAAATAAATTAAAGTTTCTGGATCGTTGCGATTATTTTTCAGAGAATCAGTAAACTTTTTAACAGCAGTAATGTAATCTTTTTCAGCAAAAGCTTTAACTCCATCTGTTTTTTCAGGGGATGTTTGCACTTTCACCAAAATCCTTGTACCCAAATTCATTAATGACGACTTATTTGTAAATGAAGATGAAGTTTGTGTGGGGTTTGATGGTGTTGTTACGATAGTAGAAGATACTTTGTTAATTAACCATAAAATAGCTGCTACCATTACCCCAGCCAGACCAAGAGAAATAAGCAATCTCAAGTTTTCTTTTTTATTTGTCATGAATAACTACCAATACTTACAAAATTTATTTTAAATAAAGAGATTTATGACAATTGAACAATACAAAAAACTAAAGATATTTAGCAATCAGGTTGTTGATTATTTCAGATACACCCACAATAATAATTGTCAATATACCTGCTAGAATAACTAGCAATCCTACAAGTAACAGCCCATTTAAACCAGCTTTGAAAAGATTATTAGTTAAAAGATTTCTGAAAATAAAGACAACGAGTAAATTGGCGATGATAGCAATAACAATTAAATAAGCTTTTTCTAGAAGGGGGCGAGATTGAATAAAGACTAATCCTCCTAAAATGAGCAACCACAATCCAGAGCTAATCCAAGTCGTTCCGAGAAAACTTATAAGTGCGATCGCTAAAAATGAACTACCCGATCCAGCTATGATTGCTCCAGATAATAATCTACTGTTAGATAATTGTGGTAGATATCGAGTTGATTGATGTTGATTTTGCGGTTGCGTCCTTGATTGTAGAGTAGGTGGAATAATTGTAGGAGGTGATGTATACCTTAGCGGTGGCAACTTCTTTAAGTCTTGTAAGACAGCCTGTGCAGATTGATAACGCTGTTCGTGATTTTCTTCTAGACACTTATTAAGAATTATCTCTAATTCTTGACTTATGGGTTGCGTTAAATGCTGCCGCCAACTAGAAGTCCAACCATAGCCTTGTTTCATCCACAAACTCGAAGGAGAGATATTGGTCAGCAGTTGAAAGCAAGTTATTCCTAAACTGTAGATATCACTAGACAGAAAAACTTTACCCGTTTGCATTTGCTCAACTGGTGCATAACCTAATGAACCAATAATTGTCCCGATCGTAGTGTTTGTAGGTTCCGTTTTTTGTTTTGCCACTCCAAAATCAATTAGTACTAACTTCCCATCATTTTGACAGCGAATAATATTTTCTGGTTTAATATCTCGGTGAATTACTTGTTGTTGATGTATGTATATCAGTACAGATAATAAATTCTTTAAAACATCTCGAATCTTGGCTTCATCAAAAACCCCTTGTTGTTTTAACTCTTGTAACAGATTTTGTCCTTCGATAAACTGCTGCACTAAATACAGATATTCAGCTTCCTTAAAATATGCATACAAATTGGGAATTTGGACATGTTCTCCTAGTTCTTTGAGACGTTTGGCCTCTCGTTCAAACAACTCAGTCGCTTTTTTATGTGCCTGACTACCCTGACTGGCATAAAATTGACTTAGAACCAGCTGCTTCACAACACATCGTTCATTAAGTTTGTCTATATCTTCGGCGATATATGTGCGTGCAAACCCTCCTCTCCCTAATGGTGTGATGATTCGGTAACGATTTCTCAATAGCGATACCAACTCTGTGCCACAACTGAGGCAGAAATTTGCCCCGTCAGGATTTTGGGGATTCTCGCAATTAGGATTTAGGCAGCAGACCATATAATTATCGCTGTCATTTTATTAGTTTTTAGGATATACCTTAAATTCTCTAGAAGCGTTACATTGTAAAGTCTCTACATAGATAATGACGTAGGCGTAGCCCGTCGTAGACATCGCTTCTTACTCTCGTAAACAATTGACCTGGCTCTACATTGCGATTGTTTTGCGTACACTGAATATTTTTGTAGATATACCCACCCCATTCTAGTCAATAAAAACCACGCTTGGCGATCGCTTCTCTATCGATCCCAAACACGAAATAACCTGACTTTTAGCAGCCAGGAACTTCATCTCTCTGGAACAAAGATCGCACTTTTCACCAAAGTATTTCAATGACTAAATTCCTCTATGCGAATCAACCGCAATTCTCAAAAGCAATACAGCCCTTCAGTTAACACCTGTTTGTCACAGACAGCTTTTTTTATCCCACCAACGCCGTAATTACCACACATCTCGATTGTGGGGTTTACAAAACTCCCCGCAATTGTGACGATTACGCTAGAATTATTAAAGGTTCTTTACAGAATTTGCCGATCCTTCTCAATTCTGTTAAAACAGCCTAGCATTCAAATGTAAATCTTATAAACACCCTCTAGAGTTCACCAAAAGCTTCTATGACGCTCCCAATTCGCAACGTCGCCATTATCGCCCACGTTGACCACGGCAAAACCACGCTGGTTGACGCACTCCTCAAACAATCCGGCATTTTCCGCGAAGGCGAAGACGTTCCGGATTGCGTTATGGACTCCAACGCCCTAGAACGGGAACGGGGTATTACTATCCTGTCCAAAAATACAGCAGTTCGCTACAAAGAAACACTAATTAATATTGTTGACACTCCTGGACACGCTGACTTTGGTGGCGAAGTTGAACGGGTACTCGGCATGGTTGACGGATGTCTTCTGATTGTCGATGCCAATGAAGGCCCCATGCCCCAAACACGCTTCGTTCTGAAAAAAGCTTTGGAAAAAGGGCTGCGTCCCATCGTTGTGATCAACAAAATCGATCGCGGACAAGCTGACCCCCACGTTGCAGTTGATAAAGTCTTGGATCTGTTCTTGGAATTAGGGGCAGATGAAGACCAGTGTGATTTTCCTTATCTGTTCGCTTCCGGGATGGGAGGTTTTGCTAAGGAAACCTTGGAAGCAGAATCGGTAGACATGCAACCTTTATTTAACGCGATTCTAAAACACGTTCCATCACCAGTAGGCGATCGCAATAAACCTCTGCAATTACAAGTCACAACCCTAGATTATTCTGAATATCTGGGACGGATTATCATTGGCAGAATTCACAATGGTACTATCCGTTCAGGACAGCAAGCGGCTTTAGTCACAGAAAATGGCACCATCGTCAAAGGTAAAATTACCAAATTGATGGGCTTTGAAGGTTTGAAACGGGTGGAAATGGAAGAAGCAACCGCAGGTTATATTGTGGCGGTGGCTGGTTTCGCTGATGCTTACATTGGAGAAACGATTACCGATCCTAACGAACCCCAAGCTTTACCACTAATTAAAGTCGATGAACCCACCTTACAAATGACCTTCTGGGTGAATGATTCGCCCTTTGCGGGTCAAGAAGGCAAGTTGGTGACATCAAGACAAGTGCGCGATCGCCTTTTCCGCGAACTTGAAACCAACGTGGCTTTGCGCGTTGAAGAAACCGATTCTCCCGATAAATTCCTTGTTTCCGGTCGGGGAGAACTCCACCTGGGTATCTTAATTGAAACCATGCGCCGGGAAGGATTCGAGTTTCAAGTATCTCAGCCACAGGTTATTTACCGCGAAGTCAACGGACAACCTTGCGAACCTTACGAACTCTTAGTGTTAGACATTCCTGTTGATGCCGTGGGTAGCTGTATCGAACGCCTGGGACAACGTAAAGGCGAAATGCAAGATATGCAACCAGGTAGTGGCGATCGCACTCAGCTAGAGTTTGTCATTCCCGCCCGTGGTTTGATTGGTTTCCGGGGTGAATTCATGCGGATGACGCGTGGCGAAGGCATCATGAACCACAGCTTCTTAGATTACCGTCAACTGAGTGGCGACATTGAAGCCCGTAACAAAGGCGTTTTAATCTCATTTGAAGAAGGCGTTTCTACCTTCTACGCCATGAGGAACGCCGAAGATAGAGGAGCATTCTTTATTACTCCCGGCACAAAGGTTTACAGAGGCATGATTGTGGGCGAACACAATCGTCCGCAAGATTTGGAACTGAATATCTGTAAAACCAAGCAGTTGACCAACCACCGCGCTGCTGGTGGCGATGAATTAGTGCAACTGCAAGCACCAATAGACATGAGCCTAGAGCGTGCTTTGGAATACATCGGCCCCGATGAATTGGTGGAAGTTACACCCCAATCAATTCGTCTCCGGAAGATGTCGAAGAAATTGGCAAAACGGTAAGTCAAGCAATAACTTAATTAACTTAGAAAGTCCGCATCAGCGGGCTTTTTTGTTTGCTAGGTGTGTAACAATCATTTGTTAAATGAATATAACAATGAATAGAAGTATAATAATGCCTGATGTTTATTACACATGAGCCAAAGTAAGCAGCACTTAAATCATCCTGTTTTAGTGATTTTACACTTGTGCGATCGCGTGGTTTGATAACTATTCTCCAAGTTACTCTTGAGATAATAATGGCTCAAATGACTGGTAAGCCTCATAGTTCCGAAAATGTCGAGCATATAAATCAACAATATCCTCAGATGAATCAAAGTCATCATACAAAACTGAATTCACGTCTACTAATTGCTGCAAAGACCAAGTAATAGTTTCTTCATTTTCATTTGTATAGCTGACACTTTCATTTTTACCATGATTCAAAGCCTTTGCTTTTGCTTCCTCTAAAGAAGTGGCTTTAATCAAAACAAAGCTTTCTTGGTACAAAGGTTGATAATCAGGTTGATCTGAAGATGATTTGTAGAGAATTATAGCAATATAGAAGGATTCTGCTTTATTTGCACTTTTAGTTTCCATTTCATGTTATCTCTAGCTATTTTTTGAATCTATTATCATTCAATAACTTCCAAGCTTTTTTACCACTAGCCGATCTGCTTTTCTTGATGTCTTCTAAATAAGAGTTCAGAAACTCGCTCGGAAACTCCCGCCTAATCGATGCTTTTCGGCACACACTAATAAAAGTATCAGCAAACAAACTTAAGTTATCGTTGGCTTCACAACTAGCCCCTGGCCTAAATTGGCTTATTAGTAAGGATTGCTCAGATAAATTTGCATTGTTGTAATTATAGATTAAAGCCTGGGAGTGAGTAGCAATAGGTTGTACAAACAATCCCATAGTTAACAGACTGACCAGTGGTTTTTGCAGCATATAGTTGAAAAATAGCCCACTATTTCCCTTTTCATAAGATAGTAAATTAATATTACCGCCGAAACCAATTGCGTACCCAACGCCACAACCGACGCAACCAACGCCATAAATCACGACGGAAGACTACAGGCGTTTGTGGTTGAGAAAGACGCTCAATTGCATTGTTGCAATCTTGCAGATTAGCATCGAGTCCCATCGCCTGACAAAGTTCACGGGCATTACGATAAGCACCCAGCGCGTCTGATTCTCGATTAAGGTTTTCTAATGCCTCACCTAAATTAAACCATGCGATCGCTTCGCCATAGCGATCGCCTATCTCCCTTTTGATTTCCAAAGACTGCTGGTGGAACTCAATCGCT
>NZ_JAVRCB010000068.1:0-35516 GCF_034530955.1 Nostoc sp. DedQUE05
AAGTATAGAGAAATACCCGTGTTTCCATGATTCATCCCGCATTTATGCAACGCCGGAATTTTAATTGATACAAATATCCTACTTCTTTACTTTGTTGGGACGGTCAATCGAGAAAGAATAACCCGATTTAATCGAACGCAGCAATTCCTACCAGAAGATTACGATCTTCTGGTAGGAATCATTAGCAAATTTCGGAAACTTGTAATAACCCCAAATATTTTGACTGAAGTCTCTAACTTTGTCGATAAACTTGTTGAACCTGAACGTTCTCAGTGCTTTACAATATTTGCTCTATTTGTTCAAAATGCTGATATGTTGGATGAATACTATATAAAGAGTTTAGATGCTGTTAATACTGAAAAATTTATCAAATTTGGACTTACTGACAGTGGAATCCTAACTTTATCTAAAGGTAAGTATCTTGTCCTAACTGATGACTTCAAGCTAGCAAATTATCTTCCGAGTGTAGAAGTCGACGTGATTAACTTTAACAATATTCGTGTCTTTAACTGGAAGTAAAAATATGAAATTATTTTGGAAGCGTTAATTTCTATAATTTTTATATAGAAATTAAAAAATGCCTGGGAGTGTTGCCGTGTTTCCACCCCAGACATTTTTTATTCTTAACTTGCTCCTCACACACAAATAGATAATATCACTACTTCTATCAAATGGCAAGTATATTGAGTGACATTTTCAAAACTGCATAAGCAATCCAATTTCTGACAAATTAAAAAGCGCTTGGGAGTGTTGCCGTGTTTCCACCCCAGGCGCTTTTTATTTTTAACTTGCTCCTCACACACGATTAGATAATATCATTGCTTCAATTATAAAGAAAGTATTTAGTGTGACACTTTGTAAACTGCACACCTAATAAGCAATGATTTAGTGTAAAAAGTGACGTACACCAGTTAATACCATCAGTAAGCCCAGTTCGTTGGCAGCAATGATAGAATCTTTATCGCGCAAACTTCCCCCAGGTTGGACAATGGCTGTAATTCCTGCGGCTGCGGCTGTTTTGACTGAATCATCAAAGGGGAAAAATCCATCGCTGGCGAGAGTCGCACCTTTGGCTTTTTCTCCAGCTTGTTCTAGAGCAATTTTAACTGAGCCGACGCGGTTCATTTGACCAGCACCTACTCCTAGTGTAGTGCGATCGCTTGTGACAACGATGGCATTCGATTTAACGTGTTTGCAAACTTTCCACGCAAACAGCAATTCGGCTAATTCGCTGTCGGTGGGTTGACGTTCGGTAACTATTTGCCATTGACTGGTGTCAGCAATTATATCATCGCTAGTTTGGACAAGAAAACCACCTGCGATCGCTTTCACTGTATCCTTAGGGCCACTGCTCAAATCAGCTAGAGTCAAAACCCGCACGTTAGATTTCTTTGCTAGGATTTCTTGAGCTTCAGCTTCACAACTTGGTGCAACCACACACTCTAAAAATGTTTTAGTTAACTCGCTAGCTGTAGCCGCATCAATCGGACGGTTGAGTGCGACAATTCCACCAAAGGCAGAAGTAGAATCGGCGTTGAAAGCTTTTTGATACGCTTCGGAAATAGTATTTCCCAATGCCGTACCACAGGGATTTGTATGTTTGATAATCGTTGCTGCTGGGGTATCAGTGAATTCCGCAATAATTTGGCGTGCAGCTTCTAAATCAACTAAATTATTGTAACTAAGTTCTTTGCCTTGCAATTTTGTAGCAGCTGCCCATCCTGTTGGGGTAGTACCAGTTTGATACCAAGTGGCGGGTTGATGAGGGTTCTCGCCGTAACGCAGAGATTGCAATTGTGTGCCGCTAAGGGTGTACTGCTCTGCTTGGGCGAGATAAGATGCGATCGCGCGATCGTAGCTAGCAGTGTGCGAGAATCCTTTTAATGCCGCCTTTTGCCGAAACTCTAGGGATGCTTCGCCGTTATTTTGCCGCAATTCCTCTAAATACTCGTCATACTGTGCGGGATCGCATAATACAGCCAGATGGGCGAAATTTTTCGATGATGCCCGTAGCATAGCCGGGCCACCGATATCAATTTGTTCAACAGCCTCTAATAATGTTACCCCTGGTTTAGCAATAGTTTCCTCAAAAGGATAAAGATTCACCACCACTAAATCAATCGGGCGAATTTGGTTATTTTCCAAATCTGTAATATCTTGAGGAACATCCCGCCGTGCCAAAATTCCGCCATGAATTCGGGGATGTAGCGTTTTAACTCGACCACCTAAAATTTCTGGCGAACCTGTATAATCAGTAACCTTAGTAACTGGGAGTCCAGCATCTTTGAGTGCTTGGGCTGTTCCCCCACTGCTGATTAAATCAAAGTCGAATTCTTCAACCAAGCTACGGGCGAGGTCAATTAAACCAGTTTTGTTAGATACACTCAGCAGGGCTAGACGCGCCATTGATCGATTCCTTAAAAGTAGGCTAGAAGCGAAGGATCTCAAGTTTTGCATAAGCCTTGGTTCACTTCAAGACCATGAGGAATAATATTGACTCGTGTAATTTATCTGCTTACATCCCCCACAGTTAGCACTGTCGAAAATGCTGGAAATAAGGACTAAGTAGGCTTAGTCTCTAATATTTGCGATCGCCTAAACTAAAAGTAAGCATCTTTTTCCACATAACACTTATGGTTCAGTCTTCTAATCAACGCCTCACCCTAGAAGAATTTCTCGCACTTCCCGAAGGAGATATTACATACGAGTTTGTTAATGGTGAAGCTGTACCTAAATATAAAGATAATGAGATGTCACCAAAATTTTTTCATGGCTCGACTACTGGTGCTTTATTTATACTACTGTCTAGATGGGCACAAGCAAAAGGTCGGGTTGTGATTGAATGGGCAATTAAACTAACGCGAAATCAACAAGATTGGATGCCTGTAGCCGATCTGACCTATATTTCTTATAACCGTCTTCCTGCTGATTGGCTATTAGACGAAGCTTGTCCTGTCGCACCTGAATTAGTCATCGAAATCATTTCACCTGGTCAAACTTTTGGTGAAATTGCCGAAAAAGCGACTGATTATCTAAATACTGGTGTTTATCGTGTTTGGGTGGTTGATACAAAAGCTAGAACTGTAACTGTATTTGCACCATCTTCTTTACCAATTACTTATCGATCTCATCAAATAATTACTAATGATTTACTACCTGAATTGGAAATTACGCCTCATGCAATCTTTCAACAAGCTGGATTAAATCCCTAAAGTTTCATCAGGAATCAACAGTTTTTAGCGATCGCTACTTTATGGCATCTAGCGAACTGAATCTTCTCAATACGATCCTACTTGAAGATGAAGCAGAGAACAAATAGTTAATGTAAAACAGCAAATGCCACTAAATACTAAGTCTGCTTAAAGAGATAGGATCTATGTATAAAAGTAGAATTTTAGGAGTAAACCTCTGTCTTTACAAGCCATTACCGTTCCCACAGCAACTTCTCAACCCGCAGCAGGCTTAATTGTCACTTTGCATGGTTGGGGTGCTAATGCTGAGGATGTAGCATCTTTGTTACCATTGCTCAACTTACCCGATTACCAGTTTGTATTGCCCAATGCACCTTATCCTTATCCCTATTCCCCGATAGGGAGGGCATGGTATGAGCTGCGGGGGGAAAATATGTATCAAGGTTTGGCAGAAAGTCGGCAACTGCTAACAGATTTCTTGGAATCTTTAGAAAGTACCACTGGCATACCTTTGTCACGTACCATTTTGAGTGGATTTTCTCAAGGCGGAGCAATGACTTTAGATGTCGGCTCAAAATTGCCCTTAGCAGGTTTAGTTGTCATGAGCGGGTATTTACATCCTGACGCGCTAACGGCAGCTAAAAGTGGGATTGGGCCGACTTTAATCACTCACGGTAAATATGATGAAGTTGTGCCCCTGCAAGCTGCTTTGAAGGCACGAGAAACTCTCAAGTCTCTTGGAGTGGCGGTAGAATACCACGAATTTGATATGGGGCATGAAATAGATCCAAAAACGTTAGAGGTGCTACGAAATTTCGTTGTAAATACAATTGCTTAGTCAGGATTACGAATTTTTTATAAATTCTGGTACAAATTCTGACAATTTTCACGAACTTAATGACTTCTAATGAGTAATATATATTGGGTGGCTGCGAAAGAGCGCAACTTAACCCATGCTGAAGGCGAGTGCTGCATAAGGGAGGGGCAAGTATTATGACAACTCTAAGCATTTCCCAAAAAGAAATTGCTGCCATGAGTGCAGTAGAAGTAGAAGAACTAGCTACACGTCTGGAACTGGATAATTATAGTAATGCTTTTGAGGGTTTAAATGATTGGCATCTATTGCGAGCGATCGCATTTCAGCGTCCAGAGTTAGTTGAACCCTATATCTACCTCTTAGACTTGGAACCCTACGATGAAGCGTAACAATTTTGGATTTTAAATTTTAGATTTTAGATTGGGGTCAACTGGCTACAATCAGAGATTATCAGGGGTTAATGTCTCACTTGCTTAATCCGAAAGTACCAATGCAATCTCCTTTAAATCCAAAATCCAAAATCCAAAATCTAAAATTGAACAGGGTTCTCATTGGTGTAGGTGGCGGTATCGCCGCCTACAAAATCTGTGAATTGGTTTCGACGCTGTTTAAAACTGGGGTGGAAATCCGAGTCATCCTCACCCGTTCGGCGCAAGAATTTATCACGCCTCTGACAATATCCACCCTATCTCGTCATCCCGCCTACACAGATGATGATTTTTGGCAACCAACTCACTCTCGTCCGTTGCATATTGAGTTGGGTGAATGGGCAGATATTATGGTAATTGCCCCTTTGACAGCTAATACATTAGCAAAGCTAGCCTACGGGATGGCAGATAATTTACTCACAAATACTGTGCTGGCTTCTACTTGTCCGGTGCTGTTAGCACCCGCAATGAATACTGATATGTGGGAACAGCGATCGGTGCAGCGAAATTGGCAACAGCTATTAATCGATAGCCGATATCATGGGATGAATACAGCATCAGGATTGTTAGCGTGCGATCGCGTTGGTGCTGGTAGATTAGCAGAACCTCCAGAAATTTTGGCTCACATCCAATCGCTGTTACACACTCAAGGCAAACGAGATTTAGTAGGTAAACGAGTCTTAATTAGTGCTGGAGGAACGCGAGAGTATCTTGACCCGGTGAGATTTATTGGTAATCCTTCTACAGGTAAAATGGGATTAGCTTTAGCGCAAGCCGCATTTCATCGAGGCGCAAACGTCACCTTGGTACATGGCCCAGCTAATTGGGATGTACCATTGGGAGTACAAGCAATTCCCGTTGTTAGTGCAGACGAAATGCAGCACGTGATGGTGGAATGTTTACCCAATGCTGATGTAATTGTGATGTCAGCAGCCGTGGCAGATGTGAAGCCACGAGATTATAGTACAGAGAAATTGCCCAAGCGATCGCTTCCCCAAGCTTTACCTTTGGAAGCAGTACCGGATATAGTTGCCCAGTTAGCACAACTCAAACAGCCGCATCAAAGATTAATTGGTTTTGCTGCACAAACTGGCGATATTGTCAAACCTGCATTAGAAAAGTTACACAATAAAAAACTCGATGCTATTGTTGCCAATCCCATCGATCGAGCTGATAGTGGTTTTGGTAGCGATAATAATCAAGCGATATTTTTAGATAGTCAAGGAAATCAGGTAAAAATTGCACCTTGTTCTAAATTAGAAATGGCGCATCAATTATTTGATTTTGTCATTACCGAATTTTAGATTTTCAATTTTGCAGAAAGTAGAGGTATAGCAACCGCCAAGATGGTTAGGACAAACGGTATAATCTCTGATTAAAGTCCGATTGGATACTGACTAAACATTCAGTACAAGAACAGATCGTGCCAAAACCCTACAGTTACGACTTACGTCAGAAGGTAATTCAGGCAATTGAGTTAGACGGGATGAACAAGAGTAAAGCGGCTCAAGTTTTTCAAATCAGTCGAAATACAATCAACCTTTGGCTTCAACGAAAAGTCAGCACGGGAGATTATAAAGCCTTACCAAATCAACCACTCTTGTAATGGTCACAAAATTACTGACTGCTGCTATAGCATTGGGATTTAAACGCATCATGATTTTCTTTCGTTCTGTCAATGCAATTATAGAATTAGCATGAAAATTCACATATTAAGTGATTTGCATCTTGAATTTAAACCCTTTAATACTCCTGATATAAATGCGGATATTGTTGTTTTAGCTGGAGATATTGATTTAAGAGAAAGAGGAATAAAATGGGCAATTCAAAATATTCCCAATAAACCAGTGATATATGTATTAGGTAATCATGAATACTATGGAAGTGCTTATCCAAGACTTGTTGAGAAACTGAAAGATTATTCATTAGGAACTAATGTTCATGTTCTAGAGAATGATTTAGTTACCATTGAGGATGTAAATTTTTTAGGTTGTACCTTATGGACTGATTTTAAACTGTTTGGTGAACCACGTATGGCAGGTGTAGAAGCTAGTCAAGTCATGAACGATTACAAGAAAATTAGATTAAGTCCTCAATACTCAAAATTAAGAACTATTGACACAGCCATAATTTGTAAAAACTCAGTTAATTGGTTAAAAAATACATTATCTGGCTTGTCTGGTAAAAATGTAATTATCAGTCATCATGCTCCTAGTACAAAGTCTATACCTTTTCAATATAAAGAAGATATTTTAAGTGCTGCTTATGCTTCAAATCTTGATACCTTAGTTGAGGAGTCTGGAGCATTATTATGGATTCATGGCCACATTCACAATCAATTAGATTATCAAATCGGTTTGACTCGCGTTATTTGTAATCCGCGTGGTTATCCAGATGAACCAAATAATTATTTTAATCCAGGATTATCAGTAGAGATTTAATAAATAGTTCAGGAGCCAGGAGAAACCCGCTTTCTACCTCAATACAGTTCAGTTAAGATGATGAAATTACTGAACCATTAACTGGATAACAAAGGCTATATTCAGCATTCAATGATATGGGTGTATCTACAATTGATTATGAATCAGCCTATAACAAAATCTTGGCAAGAAGTTCGCGCTGCGTTCAAACAAATTTGGGGTTATGAAGATTTCCGTCCACCACAAGGAGAAATTGTCAGCAGTTTATTGGCACAAAAAGATGCACTGATTATTATGCCTACAGGTGGTGGTAAGTCAATTTGCTTTCAACTTCCTGCACTGCTACAAACAGGATTAACTTTAGTAGTTTCGCCCTTGGTGGCGTTGATGGAAAACCAAGTTCAGGAACTACGAGAAAGCCACCAAAAAGCAGCGCTTTTACATAGTGAATTGTCTTCATCTCAACGCCGTGCAACTCTGCAAGCTTTAGAACGTCAACAGCTAAGATTACTTTATTTATCGCCCGAAACTTTGCTCAGTGTCCCAGTGTGGGAAAGATTATGCCACCCGCAATTGCAAATTAATGGTTTGATTTTAGATGAAGCTCATTGTTTAGTGCAGTGGGGTGATACTTTTCGCCCAGCTTATCGCAGATTAGGGGCGGTGCGTCCGGCATTGCTCAAATCAAAACCACCAGGAACAAAAATCAGTATCGCCGCTTTTACCGCTACTGCTGACCCCTCAGCCCAAAAAACTATTCAAACAGTTTTACAATTACAGCAACCAGAGATTTTCCGCTTGAATCCTTACCGTCCGAATTTGCATCCCAGCGTTCGCATCGCTTGGACACCACGAGGTAGGAAACAACAATTATTAAAGTTTATTCAAAATAGACCGCAACAATCGGGATTAGTTTATGTTCGCACTCGGAGAGATAGCGAAGATTTAGCCCAATGGTTAGCAGAGATGGGTTTTGCTACAGCTAGTTATCATGCGGGATTGGGTGCAACTGAACGCCGTGAAGTAGAAGCAAGCTGGTTAAGTGGTAAAATGCCATTTGTGGTTTGCACCTGTGCGTTTGGCATGGGGATAAATAAAAGTGATGTTCGCTGGGTTGCCCATTTTCACGCACCACATCTGCTATCTGAATATGTGCAAGAAATTGGCCGCGCTGGAAGGGATGGGAAACCAGCAGAAGCGTTGACATTGGTGAGTGAACCTACAGGGTGGTTAGATTCAGGGGATAAGCAAAGACAGGAATTTTTTCAAGAGCAAATGCGATCGCAACAACAAATAGCGCAGCAACTTGTGAAAAAATTACCAAAACAGGGAGAAGTGAATGCAGTAACTCGACAATTTCCCGAAGGTGCAACGGCGCTAGCTTTACTCCATAGCAATGGTCAGCTAAACTGGCTCGATCCTTTCCATTACAGCATTGGGCAAAAAGCCGGAAATCAGCCACCGACGCAATTACACGCTGCTAAACAGATGCAGCAATACCTAACAACTAAGCAGTGTCGTTGGCAGTTTTTGTTAAATGCCTTTGGTTTTGATAAAGAAGCTGCTAACCTGCGTTGCGGACATTGCGACAATTGCCGCTAAACTGAGATTGCTTGCGATCGCAGAGGAGTTTCTCGGCAAATACTTAGGTGGAAGATTTGAACCTTTGGCAGATATTCCCGGTCATTCAGGAATAGTTAAATAAAGTCTCAAAATGGTGGTTAGTGTCATTCACCGACCACCTGAATATTTTTAATTTGGAAGGATTTATCCATCCAACAACTGATTCCTAATTTCATCAGCTGATGGCTTTGCTAAACCAGAAAATCGCTAAATGTCAAATGGATCTATAATGTTAGTATTTTTTATAAATTCATTTTCATATTCTGTTAATGCTTGTTTAAAATTCTCAGAAGTTATACCGTTAGGACACCTGATAAATTTATAAAATAAATCATCTAAACTGATTAATCTATCTTTTTCAAAATCAAACTGTTTATTTGTTGTTAAATTTTCATACTTTGATCTATACTTTGCATCCCTCATATCATTATTAATGATATCAGGAGGATTAGCCTGATACTTTTGCATTGCATCTACTATGACTAAATAATGTGGATTGCTAGGATCTAATTTATATTTTGATAAAGTAAAATTTATTATTTCAATGGCGTTCATGAGTATATAGCAAATTTAATGACTACATTTGTAGTATAAATAAAATTTGGCTAATGACATATCGTAAATAGACTTAAATTGAGAACTAGAAAAGATACCAAGTAAGCGGGCGAGAAAATTTATAAGTATGTAAATTTAGCACCCACCTTACAAATACGTTATTTCACCATTTTTACAAAACTAAATATATATTTGTTTGCTCATGTTTACTTACTTTTAGTGCAAAATTCTAAGTATCTTGAGGCGTATATATCAAGGCTTTTACCAGAAGCAATAGCAGCGACAGCACAAGAAACGTGCGCCCTTGCACCTCTTAGATAGCTTCATCTGGTTTACCAATATTATTTATTTTTAATCGAAGTTTATACGTGTGATTTAGCACCCGCTAATGGGAAAACTGAATAAGAGGCACAAGTCAAGCATCTACAATGTGTGTTTGGGGAGTTTAAAAATGGTACACATCTTTGATAAGAATCAATTAATTACAGATTTTTCACTAAACTCACTCGAAGCTTTTGCAAAAGCTATTTTATTGGAGATCGCTCGTTGTAGGCTAATAAAAGTAGATAATGAGACTCAAATAGTCTATAAAATTGCTAATTTACTTGAATCAGATCAAGTGCGAGAAAATTTGGCGCTTTTGATAGGTGTAGAATTAGTAAATAGTGAATGGACTGATATAATCAACCTTATAAAAAAAGATTTGCAAACTATCTTGAATACTTTTAGTTTTGATGAGTGGTGTATTTGGTGGTTGCGCTATGAGCTATATGACAATCTTGTAAAAACTTTAGAAGAAATTGATGATAATGAGGTAAAGCTGTTAAACAATACTTGCAAATCCAACTCTCATTTGTACATTCGATCACCAAATTTGGATACTGCTCAGAGAGTGGTATCTTTAATTAGTTCATATAGTTTACTTGAAAAGACTAATCTAGCATACGTTGACTTACAAAATGCTAATCTCCAAGGAGCAAACTTAAGTGGTATCAATTTTCATGGAGCTAATCTCGAAGGAGCAAACCTACAAAATACTAATCTGAGAGATGCCAACTTGAGTAGAGCTAACCTTCAAAGGGCAAATCTTCAAGGAGCTAGACTGTGGGATACAAACTTAACATATTCTAATTTACAGGGAGCAAATCTGAGTAAAGCTAGTTTGTGGGGTGCAAATTTAGGTGGAGCCAATTTGAAAGGAGCCAATTTAAAGAAAACTAAATTGAAAGAAGTTAACTTCAAAGGAGCCAATTTAGAAGGATGTTTTGAAAGATATGTTCATTCGGTCATCAGACCAGAGCGGAAAGTAAATTCGCGTAAAGAAAGAAAATAAAATTTTATCTATGAAAAGCTAAAATCATTTCTTCTTGCTGCCACTGGGCAATGGGGATAATTTGAGATGCTGGTACTTCGATCGTCACATGGGGCAGATCAAACCCTTCCAGACTATACCCGTCCTCTTCCCCTTCAGGCATGGGGTAATATTCCACAATTGTTGCAACATTTCCTCGCTTTAGATTGTATTCTGGTAAGTCTTGTGCTAAGGCAACTTGAGAGAATAGGGGGTGCTGTACCTTCATGAGTTGGCTCCTTAATCTGGCACTAAGGTGACAAATTTGGTTGTATCGTTTGCAACCATCCAAATGGTTAAGATATTGAGTTCAACGCCATTAATCCCTCGCAGACAACTCACTAATTGCTTTCTCCAGCATTAAGTACTTGCTCTACAGTTAGCTGAAATTCTGGGAAAATCGTAGAAGCGATCGCACTGTTTCCTGTAAATCTGGTTTCTTCATAAAACCCGTCAACTAATATCAATACGGTAACTACATTTATTTGTGGATCGATAATCCAATATTCAGCAATTCCCCTTGCGGCATACTCGGAACGTTTGTAGCGATAGTCTCGATCTTCATTAGCTTTGCCAGGATAAACAACTTCGACAACTAATGCTGGAGGAGGCATATCCAAAGTGATTGTAGATCGCGTTGCACCTTCTAAGGCGGTTGCAAGTTCATCCGTCAGCACAACTAAATCAGGAATGCGAGTTGTCGCACGAGAACCAGCAACAACAATTTCAACTTTGTTACTTAACCGATTAACTGGGACGAACTTGAGGAAATTTACTAGCAAAAAGAGAGATATCTGGACATTTTTCGGGCTTTCAGGTAGCATTGCAACTAACTCACCTGCCACCAGTTCATATTGGCTATCCGTGCCATCATCATACTTCAAATATTCCTCAAGTGTTAGGCGTTTGCCAGCGATCGCAGTCATTGAATTATTCAATCCTAAATCCAAAATTTGTCAGTAGGAAAATACTAGAACAGCATTTAAAACTCAGTACACTTCGTCATGAGTGCCAATATCAATTAGCAAAATTTCCTCTTCCCCAGATTCTATATTTTGCACGAAGTTAAAGACAATGCGACAATCATAGTCCACTGAACACGCCCAAGCTCCAGACAGTTTGCCTTTAAGTTTATGAGTCTGCAACAATGGATCAAATGGATCGGCGGTTAGTAGTGCTAACCGCTCTCCAATCCGCTCTTATAATTCTGGCTGTCGTCGTACCAATCGCTTAAATGCTCGTTTAAACGATGATGCCAAAACTACAGTTATCACTTGCGTAACTCATCCATTATTTGAGTAACTGTACCACGGAACACTTTTCCCGACTGGTATTCTACTTGTGCTTGAGCGATATTAGCAGCAATTTCAGATCGCCGCCGTTCTGCCAACCTATGACTTATCAGATCAATTAATGTCTCTTGTTCATCTACTGATAAGTCTTCGATGCTTTCTAGAACTTGATCTAACCTGGAAACTGAAGTCATTATTTATTCTTACCTTGTTTGCAGTACATAACTATTACGTATGCCTAAAATTGCTGCAAAAACCGCAAATCACTAGCATACAAGCGACGAATATCATCGATTTGATGTAACACCATTGCAAAGCGTTCTACACCAAAACCGGCAGCAAACCCTGTATAAACTTCTGGGTCATAACCCACAGACTTAAGTACATTTGGATCGACCATCCCGCAGCCCATCACCTCCAGCCAGCGCCCATTCCACTGCAAATCTACTTCAGCCGAAGGTTCGGTAAACGGGAAATAACTAGCGCGGAAGCGAATTGGTAAATCGCCAAATATTGCTTGTAAAAATACCTTAATTGTGCCTTTGAGGTCTGTAAAAGTTAGTCCCTCATCAATGGCTAAAAGTTCTATTTGATGGAAAACTGCTGAGTGAGTCGCGTCTACATTATCTCGCCGATAAACTCGCCCTGGAGCCACAACCCGAATCGGTGGTTCTTCTCTTTCCATGTAACGAATTTGCACTGATGAGGTATGAGTCCGTAAAAGATTACCATCTGGCAAGTAGAAGGTATCCTGCATATCACGGGCGGGGTGATCTGGCGGGGTGTTGAGAGCCTCGAAATTATAATAATCTGTTTCCATCTCTGGCCCTTGAGCCACGGTGTAGCCCATACCGACAAAGATATCCAGCGCCCGGTCGATAATGCCGTTGAGAGGATGAATCCGACCTTGGGGGCTGTAAATTCCCGGCATAGTTACATCCAGAGTTTCCGCCTCTAGCAAAGCTTGAATTTGCGCGGCTTCTAAGGCAGCACGTTGCTGGTCTAGACTAGTTTGCAGGGATTCTTTGACTGTATTGGCGATCGCTCCAATTTTTGGTCGTTCCTCTGCACTCATTTGCCCCATACTTCGCAACAGTGCCCCCAGTTCCCCTTTTTTACCCAGATAGTTAACTCTGAGTTCCTCCAGACGTTCTAAGGTGTCGGCGGCTGCGATCGCTTTTTCTCCTTCTTGCCGCAGTGCTAAAAGTTGAGCTTCTAAATTGCTAGTCATTAGTTATTAGTCATTGGTCATTTGTCATTAGTCTATAGTCAAAAGCTGTGAACTGGTCGATAAATAAACTTACAGTCATAGCATTAACATCAGCTAAAGGTGAGGGTTGAAACCAAACCTCTGTTTATCAGTTATAGACGATTGGGCTAGTACAGCGGTCGTGTAAATCCAGCTAACATCTCACTTAACCAGACTTGGAGATTGAGCAACTTGTCTTAAAAGTAGGCAAAATTCCGCCACACTCTCTAGTGAGTATAAATATTTTTTTGCTGATTGTGACCTCAGACATTGACAAATGGCTAATAACAAATAACTAATAACTAATGATCGATGACTAATGACCAATGACCAATGACCAATGACTAATGACCATGAAATTACTAATTAGCAACGATGATGGCATTTCTGCCTTGGGGATTCGTACCCTAGCCAACTATTTGGCAGAGGCTGGTCATGATGTGAGTGTAGTTTGTCCCGATCGAGAGCGATCGGCAACTGGACACGGGTTAACTTTACACCAACCGATTCGCGCCGAAATTGTTGAAGAGATTTTTCATCCTACTGTCAAAGCTTGGGCTTGTGATGGTACGCCTTCAGATTGCGTCAAATTGGCGCTGTGGGCTTTGCTAGAAACTCCCCCGGATTTAGTTCTCTCTGGTATTAATCAAGGTGCGAATTTGGGAACTGAAATTCTGTATTCTGGCACTGTTTCTGCGGCAATGGAAGGTTTAATTGAAGGCATTCCCAGCGTAGCGCTGAGTCTGATGAGTCACACATCTAAAGATTTTCAAGCTGCTGCTAAGTTTGCCACAGTTCTCGTAGACCAGTTAGCCCAAAAACCGCTGCCAGATTTAATGTTGCTCAACGTCAATATTCCTGCGGTCAAATGGGAAGAAATTGCCGGAGTTGCTCTCACCCGTCAAGGCCTACGGCATTACATTGATGTGTTTAATAAACGAGTCGATCCTCGTGGAAAAACGTACTACTGGTTAACCGGAGAGGTAGTTGAGGATGTGGAACTCCCAAGCGGATTAAATCTGCCTCAAAATGTACCTACAGATGTGGAAGTTGTACGTAAAAACTACATCAGTATCACTCCATTACAATACAATCTTACTTACGCAACTGGATTAGATAAATTATCAGATTGGGAATTCAATTTTCCTGGAATCATTTAATTTATCAGGACAAAAATGGGGTTATTCAAATACATCACGAAAAATGTAGGCTATAACGTAAGGGCACTCTTGAAATAAGCGATACACATTCACCCCAAAACCTAAAAAATTCTAACTGACGTCTTTCATTCACATTTACACAATCAGCCAGAAACAGGATATGCTGTTTTACCAAGAAATCCTTCCTCAAGCAAAATCAGTGAGACAGCATAAACTTCAACAAAAGAAGTAACAATTCTTTCATTTATCGCCCGCTCAGTCCAGCAAGCAACACCCATGTCTAGGATAGAGAATCAATTTACCGTACAATTTTGGGGCGTTCGTGGCAGCATCCCCAGCCCTGGGCCACACACTGTTCGTTACGGCGGTAATACCCCTTGCATATCAATGCAAGCGGGCGATAAACGCTTAGTTTTCGATGCTGGCACGGGACTACATGTTTTGGGGCAATCTCTGTTGCGCCAAATGCCGTTAGAAGCTCACATATTTTTTACTCACTCTCACTGGGATCACATGCAAGGTTTTCCCTTCTTTACGCCAGGGTTTGTAAAGGGGAATGACTTTCATATTTACGGCGCGATCGCACCTGATGGTTCTACCATAGAACAGCGCCTCAACGATCAAATGTTGCACCCGAACTTTCCCGTACCCTTGCAGATTATGCAAGCTAATTTAAATTTCTACGACATTCGGCCAGGGCAACCAATCCACATTGATGACCTTACCGTAGAAACAGCACCTTTAAACCATCCAGGTGAAGCTGTTGGATACCGCGTCAACTGGCGTGGTGGTGCAGCTACTTACATCACTGATACCGAACATTTTCCCGATCGACTCGATGACAATGTGTTGTGGTTAGCTCGTAATGCTGACATTCTGGTTTACGATTCTACCTACACAGACGAGGAATACCACTCGCCAAAATCCCCGAAAATTGGCTGGGGGCATTCTACTTGGCAAGAAGCTGTAAAAGTGGCACAAGCCGCTAACGTCAAAACTCTGGTGATTTACCACCACGACCCGGCGCACGATGACGACTTTTTGGATCGTGTCGGCAAAGAAGCCGCTGAAAAATTTCCTGGTGCGATTATGGCACGGGAAGGATTGGTACTTCAGGTTCCGACCTCAGTTGTCTTATCAGAATCTTTTCCTGTTAGCAAGTTTTCTACTTAAAGATTGCGATCGGAGGAATTGGAGATTTTAGATTAGATTGGTGATCAGAGGCTTTCAGCGCTCCTGAAGGCGGTTTACCATAGGGTAGCTTCCTGCTGAGAGCTAAAATAAACCTAAAATCTCAGAATCCACGTGCTAAATTTGTCTAAAAATGGGTGTTCTGTGCGGGTTGCTTTTTCTAGCGTTGGGCTACTAACGCCGACTGCTGTTGCCCTTGGCAAGTTTGATGGCGTTCATCTTGGTCATCAAAGGGTAATTCAACCAGTCTTGCACGCTGGTGGTCACTTATCAGTAGCTAGTAGTCCGCACTCAAAGGAAAATCAACTGACAAATCAAGAATATACTTATTCAACAGTTGTCACCTTTGACCCCCATCCACAGGAGTTCTTTACAGGGCAACCCCGAACTTTGTTAACGCCACTGGATGAAAAAGTCCAACAATTGCGATCGCTTGGGGTAGAACAACTGGTATTACTACCCTTTGATAAAGAATTGTCTGCGTTGACCCCCGAAGAATTTGTCGAAAAAATTCTCGTGCAACAACTGCGATGCCAACGAATTAGCATCGGGCAGGATTTTTGTTTTGGCGAAAAGCGCAGTGGTACTGCTCAAGATTTGCAATTACTCGCCGCCAAGCACAATATTCCCGTTACCATCGTTCCCTTACAAACTTATACAGGTGATTCGTCCACCCAAACCAGTTGCGTCAGTACTACTCCGACTCAAGATGCCCGTATTAGCACTTCATTGATCCGCCAAAACCTTGAGCAGGGAGACATCGAAAACGCAAATCTGTTACTAGGACGCCCTTACGCCCTTCTTGGTGATGTCGTTCAAGGTCAACAATTGGGCAGAACAATTGGCTTTCCCACCGCTAACCTCCAACTACCAAAAGAAAAGTTTTTGCCCCGCCAAGGAGTCTACGCTGTCCGTGTTTTCACTCTCAATGAAACAACAGATACCGCTCCTAGTGAGAACTTGGGTGTCATGAATATCGGTAATCGTCCAACTGTAAACGGTACTTATTCATCTGCGGAAGTACATTTATTCGATTGGTCTGGTGATTTGTATGGCAAAAAACTGGTTGTGCAACTAGTTAAATTTTTGCGCCCCGAACAAAAATTTCCTTCTCTCGAAGCCCTGAAAACACAAATTCAACTTGACTGCGTTGTTGCTAGAGAAGTTTTGAGTGCTGGAGCGGAAAGTTAAAAGTTAGGAGTTAAGAGTTAGGAGTTTGGAGTCATTCAATTTTGGATTTTAGATTTTAGATTTTTATTTCAATCCAAAATTCAAAATTCAAAATCTAAAATTGGCAGAGTTACGAGTTCTAAGTGGGAACAATGTATTTAGGAAAATTGAGCATTGGGCATTAGGGAAGAATTCTTATAACTCCTAACTCCTAACTCCCAACTCCCCATTACACACTCCTCACTCCCCACAACGCATGAGAGAAAAAATCGACGCTTTAACACAAAATCTGGCTCTTACCATCGTTGGCAAAGCTGAGGCAATACGCTTAGTGCTAGTAGCATTGCTAGGTGGTGGTCATGCTCTCTTAGAAGATGTTCCTGGTGTTGGTAAAACCCTACTCGCTAAATCCTTAGCTCGCTCGCTGGATGGCAAGTTTCAACGGCTACAATGCACTCCCGATTTACTGCCAACTGATATTACCGGCACCAACATCTGGAACCCAAAAAGCGGCGAATTTACTTTTTTGCCTGGGCCAGTCTTTACTAATGTGCTATTGGCTGATGAAATTAACCGCGCCACACCCCGCACTCAGTCAGCTTTATTGGAAGTTATGGAGGAACATCAGGTAACAGTTGATGGTGTCTCTCGTGCAGTTCCTCAGCCCTTCTTTGTAATTGCTACTCAAAACCCTATCGAGTATCAAGGTACTTTTCCTCTGCCAGAAGCGCAAATGGATCGGTTTATGTTGTCGCTGAGTTTGGGCTATCCTTCTGAGGCAGAAGAACTCCTGATGCTACAAAATCTCCAAAATGGTATCAAAGTTGCTAATTTGCAGCCTTGTATTACCTTGGCAGAAGTGCAGGAATTGCGTTATCTCTGCTCTCAAGTAAAAGTAGCAACTTCCTTGCAACAATACATTCTCGAATTGGTACGGGCAACACGTCAAGACGAGGAAATCGCCCTTGGTGTCAGTCCCCGTGGCACATTAGCATTACAACGGGCTGCTCAAGCCTTAGCTTTTCTATTAGGGCGTGATTATGCCATTCCCGATGATGTGAAATTTCTTGTCCCTTATGTTCTGTGCCATCGACTTATTCCTAGAGGAGGGCGCAATTCAAGAACTGTTGTTGAGCGATTATTGCGATCGGTTTCTATTCCTTAATGCAAAGTGACTTCGACGATCTAAAAAACAGCTATCCAAGGTAGCGGTAACTGCATTTCTTGCGTTCCAGAACAAGCAGAAGCAGAAGAGCTTGACCCTGATGATACCCCCGTTGAGGAGATTAAAGCTAGTTTGAGGAGAGCTTTGCAGCAAGCTAAAACAGGGCAACGCTTGCCATTATCTCAAATGTGGGAGGGAATTGATGCCGAATGAACAGCTATCGGTATTCATCGATTTAACTCCTGAATATAAATAAAACTTGCGTGACCTTTCAAAAAAATTTCGCAATATTCGCTCTGATGTTCAACCAATTATTGAGCAATTACAACAAGGAAATATTGTATGAGATAGAATTGCGGGCATTGGTGAGGAGTATGTTGTTTATAAGGTGAGAGTTCGTAACAGTAGTATCCAAAAAGGTAAGAGTGCTGGATACCGATTGATTTATCAAGTTGAGTCACCTACAAGTATTTTGCTACTAACGATTTCTTCCAAATCTGTCCGAGAAGATATTGGTGCAAATGAAATCCGAGATATTGTGGCTGATTTTTATAGTGAGTCAGGTTAAAACTACTAGAATACTTTTCCTTGCATAATCAGTGGTGTGCTGAATAGATATTTATATTACTGTTGTCAATATAAAAGATGTGTTGCTGACAAAACTACTTACACAAAATTTGAAACACTGTCAATACTGCGTAAGTCTTATGATTAGCACAAGCGCCACTTTTAAATATTTGGGAATGTGAGGAATGTCAATTTTTGTTAAGCGCAAAATCCGCGATGCCTACGGCGGGCTACGCCAACGCCAAGCGCTACAGCCAAGCGCCGAACGTGAGTTCAAACGCCAATTTTTCGGTTTACTTCTGGTAATTATAACGTGGAGTTTAGCTATGGGCTGGCTTCTAGCTTTGGCAACTAACGCCCAAAGTGCGACTCCTCCCGCGGAAATTGGCACTGTTGATGTAGTACCTGCACAATACCAATTGGGGCAAGAACTTTATTTAGAAAACTGCTCCAAATGTCACATTGCCATACCGCCAGCCGTTTTACCTACCCAAACTTGGAAAAATATCCTGCAAGACTCGCAGCACTACGGCGCACAACTCCAGCCTTTAGTCGATCCGCAACGCATCTTGGTGTGGAAATATCTTTCGACTTTCTCCCGCGTGCAGCTAGACGACGAAGAAACACCATATCGCCTCAACAACTCGCGTTATTTCAAAGCTTTGCATCCAGGAGTTGATTTACCACGTCCCGTCCAGATTGGCAGCTGTGTCAGCTGTCACCCCAGTGCTAATGATTACAATTTCCGCCGCCTGACAGCAGAGTGGAAGTGAGGAGTGAGGAGTTAGAAGTGAGGAGTTGAAAAATTCATAACTTATAACTCATAACTCATAACTCTTAACTCCTAACTCTATTCCCCCACACCCTCTCTGGCCCCATCTGGGGGCAAAATGATACTATGAAGAAAGAGTAAATATAAGATAAGAGTTCAAACCAATCAGTTTATTAAATGATTGGCTAGTTTTTATCCTGCTTTTGAGGTAATTCTCATTTCACACCCATCCACGACCAAGACGTTTGGGCTGGGTTAAATGTTTATAATCAATGCCGACCCTTTAATTCCCATCCCCCTTGATTCAGTTCTATAACCTGCCATGCTAAAACTTTTGTTGGGCGACCCCAACGCTCGTAAGCTTAAAAAATACCAACCTTCTGTTACTGAAATTAACCTTTTAGAGGAAGAAATTAAGGTTCTTTCCGATGATGAGTTAAAAGGTAAAACCGTCGAATTTAAACAACGGCTCGCTAAAGGCGAAACCCTAGATGACATATTGCCAGAAGCTTACGCCGTTGTTCGGGAAGCAGCACGGCGAGTATTAGGCTTGCGGCATTTTGATGTCCAACTCCTTGGTGGTATTATTTTGCACGTGGGGCAAATTGCCGAGATGAAAACTGGTGAAGGTAAAACACTAGTCGCTACCTTGCCAAGTTACTTAAACGCCCTTACTGGTAAAGGTGTACACGTCATCACCGTAAACGATTACCTAGCTCGTCGGGACGCTGAATGGATGGGGCAGGTGCATCGCTTTTTGGGGCTGAGTGTGGGGCTAATTCAGTCAAGCATGACTCCTAATGAACGCCAGAAAAACTACGACTGCGATATCACTTATGTTACCAACAGCGAGGTCGGCTTCGACTATCTGCGGGATAACATGGCGACATCAATGGCAGATGTGGTACAACGCCCGTTTAATTATTGCGTAATTGACGAGGTGGACTCGATTTTAGTTGATGAGGCGCGGACACCACTGATTATTTCTGGGCAGGTGGAAAGACCTACAGAAAAATATCTGCAAGCCGCTGAAATAGCATTCACACTCAAAAAAGACGAGCATTACGATGTGGATGAAAAAGCTCGCAACGTTCTATTGACAGATGAAGGGTTTGCCGAATCGGAAAATCTTTTAGGAGTCACAGATTTATTTGACCCAGAAGATCCTTGGGCGCACTTCATTTTTAATGCAATTAAAGCCAAGGAACTTTTCCTCAAAGATGTAAATTACATCGTCCGCAATGGTGAAGTAGTAATTGTGGATGAATTTACTGGTCGGGTGCTAGCCGGTCGGCGTTGGAGTGATGGATTACACCAGGCGATTGAAGCAAAAGAACGCGTAGAGATTCAGCCAGAAACTCAAACTCTAGCGACCATTACTTACCAAAATATGTTCTTGTTGTATCCAAAACTCGGTGGAATGACAGGAACGGCAAAAACCGAAGAACCAGAATTTGAAAAAATTTACAAACTTGAAGTTGCGGTAATTCCCACCAACCGCGATCGCAGACGCGAAGATTTGTCTGATATGGTGTTCAAGACAGAATCAGGTAAGTGGGGAGCGATCGCCGGAGAATGTGCCGAAATGCACCAACTCGGCAGACCTGTCTTAGTAGGAACCACTAGTGTAGAAAAATCCGAACTTCTCAGCCGCCTATTGAAGGATTTGAAGATTCCTCACGAATTACTCAACGCCCGACCGGAAAACGTCGAGCGTGAGGCGGAAATTGTCGCCCAAGCTGGACGAAAAGGTGCTGTTACCATTGCTACTAACATGGCTGGTAGAGGTACAGACATCATTTTGGGTGGTAACTCAGAATACATGGCACGTCTGAAGCTGCGGGAATACTTCATGCCCCGAATCGTCATGCCAGAAGATGAAGATGCCTTTGGCGTGCAAAGAGCAGCCGGATTGCCTACAGGACATGGTGGTGGTCAAGGCTTTGTCCCTGGTAAAAAAGTCAAAACTTGGCGGGCTTCGCCAGAAATTTTCCCGACCCAGTTGACAAAAGAAACAGAAAAACTACTCAAAGATGCAGTAGAAATTGCAGTGCGTGAGTATGGCGATCGCAGTTTACCAGAATTGGAAGCTGAAGAAAAGGTAGCTGTAGCCGCAGAAAAAGCCCCCATTGATGACCCTGTAATTCAGAAATTGCGGGAAGCTTACAACCGCGTCAAACAGGAATACGAACAATTTACTACCCGCGAACATGAAGAGGTAGTGGGTATCGGCGGTTTGCACGTCATTGGTACAGAACGCCACGAATCGCGGCGGATTGATAACCAGTTGCGCGGACGTGCAGGAAGACAAGGCGACCCTGGAACCACGAGATTCTTCCTCAGTTTAGAGGATAACCTACTGCGGATTTTTGGTGGCGATCGCGTCGCTGGGTTAATGAATGCCTTCCAAGTGGAAGAAGATATGCCCATCGAATCTGGGATGCTTACCCGGAGTTTGGAAGGCGCACAGAAAAAAGTTGAAACCTACTACTATGACATTCGGAAGCAGGTATTTGAGTATGACGAGGTAATGAATAATCAACGTCGTGCTATTTACGCCGAACGCCGCCGAGTTTTAGAAGGTCAAGACTTGAAAGAACAGGTGATTAAATACGCTGAAAAAACGATGGATGACATCGTTGACTTTTATATCAACATAGACTTGCCCTCGGAAGAGTGGGAGTTAGAAAAGTTGGTTGAGAAAGTCAAAGAATTCGTCTATCTGCTAGCGGATTTACAAGCTAGTCAATTAGAAGATATTACAGTCAGCGAGATTAAAGCCTTCCTCCACGAACAGGTACGAATTGCTTACGACCTCAAAGAAGCGCAGATTGACCAAGTTCAACCGGGACTTATGCGCCAAGCAGAACGCTTCTTTATCTTGCAACGCATTGATACCTTGTGGCGCGAACACCTGCAACAAATGGATGCCTTGCGCGAATCGGTGGGATTACGTGGTTATGGGCAAAAAGACCCGCTAATTGAATACAAGAGCGAGGGGTATGAATTGTTCTTGGATATGATGGTTAACATCCGCCGAGACGTTGTTTACTCGTTGTTCATGTTCCAGCCACAGCCGCAACCGGTAGTGCAGGCTTCGTCTGAGATGGTGTAGTAAGGAATATATTACGCAGAGACACAAAGGCGCAGGGAGTGCTTTTGCGTCTTTGTGTTTTAAGGCATCTCTCAAAAATATTTTGTTTTCAGGAGTTTGCTGAAACGGGTAAGCTGATACTACCAAGTCTTCAGGGTAAGCAAATGGAGCAAGTAATAGTTACCCTTACTATCACAAATCGAATCGATCGAGTTCTGGCAGAACGAGGTTTTATTTCTTCGGGTTTCTCGCCTACTTACGTATTCCACTCAGATCGGTACAAAATTGATTTATGGGAACCCTAAGTCATTAGGTATGCAAATGATTTTGTGATTTTGCACTCTGATAGATAAGCATTAAATAAATACAAATAAATAGTTATAAAAATTAATGGTTTTAAACCCAGAGTATCCTCTTTACAGTTGTCATAAAATTAAGAGATAGAAGAAAGACCATGCTTGTTTTCCACTGGTAAGTCTTACCATTGAGTTAAGTTCATTAGTAAAAGGAAAGTTAGCTGCAAATACAGCACAATCAATTCAAGAATTTATGCAAATCTTTTTTAGCTGTATTTTTAACATTCATCTATAGCCAAATACAGCTATTTTTAATGAATTTTTACAGTCAGAATTGCATTATCTACTGCTGTTATCTGGGCTGACTTTTCATAAGCTTTGAACTCAAAAACAAGCATGGTCAGTGAGCGACGTTGAAGTGTCACTTTTACCTACTGTCTTATACTACTATGTGGTATAAGATAGAGGTATAGAAATATTTATAAGAAGCTTTTATGGACATTGCCCATAAAAGTTACCTACAATGTGGTTATGCAAGCTTTAGGAAGCTGTTGCAGATGTATTGGCAGATGCAATAGCTTTATCACCATCAGTAATAGCGCCAGCAAGAGCGCCAGCAAGAGCACCTGAAATCTCAGCGGAAATACCGAATTTGTCTACTTTATAACTGCTTTTCTTAGCAGTAGAATAGCTACGTGCGTAAGCAGATGCAACTCCCCCTTGTACTTGACTAAGATCGGAAGTTTCATCTTCACAAAAACTGAGATCGGAAATTCTTAATCGTTCCATAAAAAAGCTCTCTTTGAAAAACGAATGTATTGCTGAAAGTTATCAAAAACTTTCAGCAATTTTTCTATCTAAAATGCACTGTAGTACACTGTAGGACTAAGGCATATTTAGCCGGCAGAAGAACTAGATGAACCGACACTAGCAGATAGGCTGTATTTCTTGGAGACAGCAACGGTGCTAGTAGCAATGCTGGTGATAGCGATGTTTTTACCAAAAGCGAATGCTTTTGAATTAGCATCTGCAAAAGCTATTCCACCTTGAACATTGTCATTTTCAAGAACGGTTTCTACATGAGAAAGATCGTTGATAATCATGATTTTACTTTCCTAAGAATTAGTAAGGTCAACTGGTTTGTTGTCGTGCCACTACAACTTGTTTTTTAGTGGCATACAAAGAATAGCACTATTAGAATTCGATGAACAGTAGTTTTACGTAAATTTTCTTTTATGAAGGAAAAAACATTCTACTATCAAGTTACTGACCCTATATAGTATTTAAAAATTGTTTGAAAAGTACTTTGCTATGTACTATCAAGTTATTTACAACGTCTAGTATTTAGAGGTTGTTTTAAATGTGTTTCGATATGAGTTTAAGGACTTTTAATTCCCCTAACCTCCAAGTCTATTTCATTCGATCTATTAAGGATATTGTCAACAACATAGACAGTAAATGCGGGGAAGTTAGTAATCGAAAAATTACTATCTCAAAGAGTCAATTTCAGTGCGTTAGCGTTGGCGTAGCCTCTCGTAGAGAAGCCTTGCCGTACCTCTACGGGGAAGCAAGCTACGCAAAGCGTCTTTGACAGGAGAGGGCATCACTATTTTCTTGTGCAATCAGATTTTTTATTCACCTGATTTTTTGCTTGAAACGCTTGTAAATCAGCACCTTTTAGGACATGAAACAGCTTTCCTTGCCCTAACGTCGTCAGGGGTCTTTCATGTCCTTTATTGGTATCAGTAAACTTAAGCTAAAACTCCTTTAATATCTCGTTTCCAGTCAGAGGCTAGAAATACTGCCTCCCATTAAACATTCCCCTGCTCCGACAGGCAATGAGATAAACCGCTAAAAGCTTTAACCTTAAGTTGACACCAATGTAAGTCCTTGCACCTCTACAAATCTAAAAATAGTTGGGGATAATTTATTTTTTGCAAGTCCTTAAAAGAGAAGGATAGTAAGATTTAAAGCCTCTCTGTTTTTAGAATAGATATTGCAAATAACTCTAAGGATAGATTGACAATATATTTGTTTGTCGAATTTATCCTGCCTTCGTAGCAAACTGGTTATAATTATCTTCCATCTCCCTCAGAAATGAAATTCTCATTTACACAGTATTTATATGGGACGTGTTCGCTCTAAATCTGACCTACCCACAAAAATCTGTCCGGTATGTCAACGTCCTTTCACATGGCGTAAAAAGTGGCAAGATTGTTGGGACGATGTGAAATACTGCTCAGAACGTTGTCGTCGTCGCCGTTCTGAAGCTCAAAATGAAACCAACTGCAACACAGACGCAAATAGCGCAAGAGATTAATGGAGTTACAGGTGCAACCTAAATTAATTATTCATGGTGGGGCTGGTAGTTCTCTCCACGGTAAAGGCGGATTAGAGGCGGTGCGCCGATCGCTCCATACAGTAATAGAAGAAGTTTATTCTCTGCTATTGTCAGGAGCAACTGCCTCTGAGGCAGTGGTGCAGGGTTGCCTAATGCTCGAAGACAACCCCCGTTTTAATGCTGGTACTGGTTCAGTATTGCAATCTGATGGACAAATCCGTATGAGTGCTTCCCTGATGGATGGTGCATCAGGGCGGTTTAGTGGTGTGATTAATATCTCACGGGTGAAAAATCCGATTGATTTAGCGCAATTTTTACAAAGCTCCCCAGACCGAGTGCTATCAGATTTCGGTTCGGCTGAGTTGGCGCGAGAAATGCAAATTCCCAGCTATAACGCTTTAACTGATTTGCGGTTACAAGAGTGGATACAAGAGCGCCAGGATAATTTTAAAAGCGCAATGGCTGGCGTAGTAGCAGAACCCGAACTGCTAGAAACCAGCAATAGCGGACGCGGTACCATCGGTGTAGTAGCTTTAGATGCATCTGGTAAGTTAGCTGCTGGCACTTCTACTGGTGGTAAGGGATTTGAGCGGATTGGTAGGGTAAGTGATTCGGCGATGCCAGCAGGTAATTATGCTACTAGTAATGCTGGTGTTAGCTGTACTGGCATTGGTGAAGATATCATCGATGAGTGTTTAGCCGCACGGATTGTAGTGCGTGTCACTGATGGGATGTCACTGAAGGAGGCGATGCAGCGTTCCTTTGGGGAAGCCCACGAGAACAAACGCGATTTGGGAGCGATCGCCTTAGATGCTAGTGGAGCGATCGCTTGGGGAAAAACTAGCGAAATTTTACTCGCCGCCTACCATGACGGCGAAAAAGTTGGTGACACTTTGGAATGGACTGGCAACGAACTGATCGGCTATTGTTGAATCAGTTTCAGGGCTTCGGCTAAAATTTCTTGCTGGTCAACCATTGCAGCTAATTGTTCGGCTTCATAACGCCCCTCAAAAGTTTCTAGCGCCGCTCTTTTCAGTGCCACTTGATATCCTTGTTCCAGAATATCGATTAATTCTGCTTGATTCAAGTAAAAGCCACCGGATTTGCGGCGCTTGTTTATTTTGTTGATTTCCCGCACTGTATTTTCTATTGAAACATCCCAAGAGCGAGTAGAACGTTTTTCGGTCTTTTGTTTAATTAAATGGATGAGCAGAATCACACCATAACTATCAATTTTATTGATTTTGTCATTGAGGCTCATTTCTTCTAACTCATCCACCAACAGCAGCGCCTCATGGATTTTGCCTTGTTCTAGAAATTGCCTAAGTTCTAGCAGTTCTTCCATGTATGTTATATGTTGAGATTTTGGCTATATTACTAATCTAGCTAGATTAGTAATATAGCCAAAATCGTAGTTTATAGTCTAAAACCACAGATCGAGCGCGATTAACACCGATGAATTATTTATGTCGATCTGTGGTTTCATTTTCAACATTTTTCCTTTGCCAAGCGGGTTTCACCACCTGACGACTACGGGCAATTACCAGAGAATCATCAGGCACATCTTCTGTCACAGTAGAACCAGCTGCAATGTAGACATCATCTCCCAACGTGAGCGGAGCCACTAAAACGCTATTGGCGCCAGTTTTTGTCCGATCGCCTATTTTGGTACGATGTTTCTTTACGCCGTCATAGTTGGCAGTAATTGTACCAGCACCAATATTCACCTGATTACCGACAACAGTATCACCTATATATGACAAATGGGCTGCATTGGTGCGATCGCCTAATTGCGTATTTTTCAACTCCACAAAATTCCCCACACGGCAACCAGCACCTACCTGTACCTGACCGCGCAAATGAGTATAAGGGCCAATTCGGCTTCCGGCCTGCACGGTGCTATTTATAACTACTGAATATTGCACCGTGACATTTTCACTTAACTGACTATTTTCAATTAAACTCCCCGGCCCAATACGACTTCCTGTTTGGATTACCGTATTTCCCCGCAGGTGAGTTTGGGGTTCAATAATTACATCTGGCTGCAATTCCACTGTTTCATCAATGGTGATGCTTGTGGGGTCGATGAGGGTGACACCCGCCAGCATCCATTTTTCCTTGACTCGTTTTTGCAAAATTTCGAATGCTGCTGCCAGTTGCAAGCGATCGTTGATACCAAGAATTTCTTGATAATCTTCCACATCCACTGCCATTACTTGTCCTACCTGAGTTACAGCATCGGTAAGATAGTATTCTTTTTGGGCATTGTTTGCCTGGAGATGGGGAAGCACCTTTGCCAAATCTGACCAGCGAAAGCAGTAAACTCCAGCGTTAATCCGCTGATTTTCTCGTTGAGCAGCTGTACAATCCTTGTGTTCGACCATTTCCTGCACAATATTTTCATCATTACAAAAAACGCGCCCGTAGCCTGTGGGGTCGGGTAGATGCGAGGTGAGAATAGTGGCAGAGTTTTGATTTTGGACATGAGTTTGTAACATCTGCTTAAGAGTTTCGCTGCGTATTAACGGTAAATCGCCGTTAAGTACCAGTAAATCTCCTGTGTAATTTTCCAAGTGAGGAAGTAATTGCTGGATAGCATGACCTGTCCCCAATTGCACAGTCTGTTCGACAAACTCCAAACTGGGAATTGAATGCATGGCGGCTTGGACTTCCTCAGATTGATATCCCACAATCACGATTCGCCGTGAGGGCGAAAGTGGTTCTACACTTTCGAGAACTCTCTCTACTAGCGATCGCCCACCCAAAGAATGTAAAACCTTGGGTAAGCGTGATTTCATCCGTGTGCCGCGTCCCGCCGCTAGAATTGCTACAACTACCATAATTAGCTATCAGCTATCAGTGAAATTGTGATTAGTGCTGTTAGTACTTTAAAATCTCGGCTCAAATCATACCAGCTAATCATAGAAGACTGAAAATATCAAAAAAGTCAGAATTCAGGAGTCGGTATAACTTTTACTCATAAAAAGCAGAGATTATAATAATGCAAATTAGCGTTCATTACAGCAGCTACAAATCATTACTCCCTATTCCTCAGTCTTCCCATTTTCCTGAAAAGAGCAAATAAACTCTGCAAACTGCTGCATTAGTTTGGGGTTACGCCAACCAGAATCAGCTTCTTCTTGCATCACTAAAAGGGCTTCTGTTGAAGTAAAAGCTCTTTTGTAAGGTCGTTCACTAGTTAGGGCATCATAAATATCAATTAACTGAAATACTTGCGCTAGATAAGGAATATCATCTCCCTTGAGTCGATCGGGGTAGCCTGAGCCATCCCAACGTTCGTGGTGATGACGAATAATCGGAATTACACCGCGCATACTGCGTAGTGGTTGGCAGATTTTTTCTCCAATCAAAACGTGCTGCTGCATAATTTGCCAATCTTCGGGGGTGAGTTTGCCTTTTTTTAGCAGCACAGCATCGGGAATACCCACCTTTCCGATATCGTGGAGATAACCACCCCACATCAAATCTCGAATTTGATAGCGTGTGAGGTTGAGGTATTCACCAAAAACTTGTCCCAGTTTTACTAGACGTTCGCAATGGTTGCCTGTATTGGGATCGCGACTTTCGATAGACATGGCAATGGAAAACAGTACTTGTTCGGCATGGTCTAAATCTTCGTTCAGACGCTTCTGCCGCACCAAGGACTTTACACGCGCTGCGAGTTCCACCCGATCGAAGGGTTTGGTGAGAAAATCATCTGCCCCAACTTCAATTCCCCGAATGCGCGATCGCCTGTCATTTAACGCTGTAATAAAAATTACTGGGATTAGCCTAGTCTGCTCATCTTGTTTAAGCAATTGGCACACTTCAAATCCATCCATTCCTGGCATCATGACATCCAGCAAAATCAAATCTGGTTGTTTTTGAGTTACCAATCCCACAACAATAGACCCAGTGTCCGCCTCAATCACCTCATATCCTTCCATCCCCAAGAGGGCAACAGCAGTCATCCGGCTGGCGGCATGATCGTCAACAACTAAAACCTTCGGCGGATCTAAATCAAACCCATTCACTTTAGAACCTTTGGCTTGTAGTGTTCTAGAGACCAATGAATCTTCATCACAATTAACATCAGATTTTATCCAAGAAAACATTGCTTGCCTATCTTCAAGCATAAGGTCTCCTTGAGATAAGCCTAAAGAATAACCCTCCGCATTTTGCGATTCTATAGCATGATTTGAACCGATACTTTTCACTGTGCTAATGGGGTTTGACCCATTAACAATTTTTTCTGTAAAGCCTGTATGGTTGGATTTCCATTGAATCACAAAGGCACTCCAAGTTTTTGCACAAGTTAGTTAACAGCGTTAAATTTTAAAAACAAATTTAAGATTTGACTGTATCTGAGTCAGAATTTCGATATGGATTATGGATGATGTCAAGCTGCGGATGGAATTTTTCGCAGCATGTATCTTTTATGTTACGAACAAGATGTATCTTGTTGTCAAATTTTTTGCTTTTAATTCCAGTATTATAAATTATCACAAATGTTAAATCAGGTTTTTTACGGAGATTTTTTAGCCTTGTGGCGTCAGAAACCGTTGTAATTGAACAATTTATATCAAAATATCGGATTTTGAGTTTCAAGTCTTTATAGTAATCATTTAGATATAATTTTTTTACTCAGTTATAGGAATAATCTAGTACCGTAAAATATGATGTGATATTGAATACTAACATATAGTTAAGCTATTTGACTCGGAAAAACTCGTTGAATTAGGCTTGCAGTCCATAGACGTAGCATATTGTATGATATTGTAATCAAACTACAAACTAGTTCCCATAAAATCCCTACCTTGTGTTCCCAATAACCACCTTTTTCGCCAATGAGAGGAAGGTTCTAGGCAAGAGGTTTCTTGCTCTTGTTGTCGCCGCCTGACTATGACTTCAGTTGGATCGCTCAATTGAGGATCGCGATAGGGAATAGCAGCACGAGTTAGCAAGTGTTCTTTTTCAACTTCTGAGAGGGTAGTGATTGGGGAGTCGTCTTTGGACTCAGCATTTTGAGAATGTGTTGCCACGGTACCAGGCGATCGCCTTCCTACGGGTGGGGTAGAAGATATAACCAAGCCAGCAGACAAAAGTGCTGTACGTACAGCAGCAGCACAAGAATAGGTGGCTAATAAACCATCTGGATGTAAACACAATGAGAGTTGTTTAATAAATTCAACAGTCCATAATTGAGGACACTGTGGTGGTGAAAAGGGATCGAGGAAAATTGCATCTGCCCAGAAACCCGACTGACGTACTAGCGCAATTGTAGTTCTAGCATCACCAATCAGTAACTTCGCTTTCAAGCAAGGTGTTTGTACTTGATGCTCAAAAGCTAGCTTTTTCAAAATTTCAATATAGTTACAGTTCCAATTGTCGAACAACTGATGGGCGATCGCCGCTTGTGGCACTGCTGGATTCAGTTCTAAACCGATTATTTCAACACAACAACTAGGATTCACGTTCCAAATTGTTTGCAAAGCAGCAGCTGTGTTATATCCCAGACCATAACAAACATCCAATAGTCGCAAGACAGGTTTTTGCGCTGCTGTAGCCAGTTGAGTAGGTTCTACAAACTTGCAAAAACTTTCCTGCGTAGCTCCATAATGGCTGTGAAAGGATTCACCAAACTCTTGAGAGACAAAGGTGAAGGAGCCATCTGCTGTTAACTTAGGTGTAAAATTCTCTATGTCTGACATTTAACAAAAAACTAAATTAGGACTTACGTAAGTGTCATATTTTTTTGATATAGGTTGTCCAGAGTAAAAAGTCAAGAGTCCAGAGTTTTTTGACCTTTGAGCCTTGACCGAATAATGGGGAAATTTGGGATAATTAAGAAACCAAATGAATCAACTATCGAATCCATAAAACTAGAGTACGAGAAGAAAACAATATTTGATGAAAGATTAATTCAATAAAGGGTATATGAATAAAATAGAACTGGATAAAAAATTAAATCATGGAGAACAATGGGGGTATAAAAAAGAAACTGATAATGATGAATACTTAGGCTGGATTTTAATTAATAAACTCCCGAAGTTGACATTTACACCGAAGAGAGAAGATTACTTAGAAGAATCCCTCTATTTAATCAAAATCAGAGAAGCCGAAAAAAGACAGAAAACACCATATCATGTACTTATCAAAGAACTACGGCGAGATGTTCATGAAAGCGGAGAATATGAAACAGGAGAGGACATTAGGCAAAAAGATAACTATTACTTTTCTTATATAGATGAATTAGAAAAGTTTATTGAGGAATTAGGATACAGCTTTGATAATATTAAGCACAGAAGTGAAATAGATGCACCTTAGTAGAATTAATTGAATCGATTCTGTAGTTTGGGTCGAACAAAGCAAAACCCAACATTACAGATGATGGTTTTTTGCGGCATGGCGGCTAATTAAGAGCAATTCTACTCGTCTTTGCCATCCCCGATACAAAGGAAAAATATCTGCATTTCGTTAACTAAAGAAAGAGCAAGCTGTTTGGCAACTTAGTATTCGTTCCTTAACCCAACCTATAAACGATCGCTAGACTTCGGTACAAAAGATGATAAAGTCATCATTGGTAACGTTATCCTACAGTACAAAAACCTGATTAGCGCGATCGCAACTGATGACATTGCCACCACCAACCAAGCACAAACAGTAGTAATAAATCGTATTTGTGCCAGTTGCGTAAGTCCTTTAAGATAATGCCCAATTCCCAATGCCCAATTCCCAATTTGTTGTTTCGCCAGCTTGGCTGTTTGAACATCTAGAAGATCCACAAGTCGTTATTGTGGATTGTCGCTTTTCTTTAGCCGATCCACAACTAGGACAACAACAGTATCAAACCAGTCATATAGAGGGGTCATATTACTTAGATTTGAATCAGGATCTTTCCAGTCCAGTGGGTAAGCATGGCGGGAGACATCCTTTACCTAACCCTAATGATATAGCTAACAAATTGGCAGCGATTGGGGTAAATTACCAAAAAAGTTTAGTTGTAGCTTATGATGATTCGCGCTTTGCCTTTGCGGCTCGTCTATGGTGGCTGTTGCGCTATCTAGGACATGAGCAAGTAGCAGTACTAGATGGCGGTTTGGCTGGATGGCAAGAAGCTGGGTATTCTGTTACAGATGTTATTCCTTCCCCCCAAATGGGTACGTTTGTCCCTCAAGTACAAACAGAAAAGGTGGTAGATATTACAGCCGTGAAAAGCCGGAAAGATAGCCACGAGGTAGTATTGGTAGATTCAAGAGAGAGCGATCGCTACCAAGGCGAACGAGAGCCAATCGATCGCATTGCTGGACATATTCCCGGTGCAGTCAACTATCCCTGGCAAGAAGTTACAGACTCTTCCGGCTACCTACTCCCCCCAGAAGAACAACACCGTCGCTGGGAAAAGCTAAAAACAGCCGAAGAAATATTGGTATATTGCGGTTCTGGCGTTACTGCTTGTGTGAATTTACTTTCTTTAGAATTAGCTGGTATTAGCAAGGGTAAACTTTATGCTGGTAGCTGGAGTGATTGGATTTCTTATTTATAGTCATTAGTCATTGGTCATTGGTCATTGGTCATTGGTCATTGGTCATTGGTCATTGGTCATTAGTCATTAGTCATTAGTTTTTAATAAAGGATAAATCACATTGGTCATTGGTCATTGGTCATTAGTTTTTAATAAAGGACAAAGGACAAATGACAAATGACAAATTTCAAAACCGACCTAATTGCAAACCATAATTAATACTGAAGAACCAACCATCAAAATCAATGTTTTCGGCGGTTGAACTACCTAAACTTACTCCAGCCTGGACATTCATATAAATGGTATCGGATATTTGGTAATTTAAGTGTCCGAATAGTCGATAAAATTCGTCTTCTCGATCGCGCTGTGTAAAGTCTGATAAACTCATTTGGTAGTCAACACCAACCTGGAGAGGCTTTTGCAAGTAGTAGTTCAGAGATACCCAAAAGGAATTGATTATCCGATTACGACTTTGGGGATCGGCAAAATTTACACTCAACTCGTAGAAGCTATCTAGGGTTAATCTTGAAGTTAGGGGATCTCGGCGTCCCAAAGATAGCTGTAGGGAATTTTCATTTAAAAAGCGATCGCCTGCTTTGAAGCTATCGGGGCGATCGCTGCTATTGGCATAAAATAACTGTTGATTGCTCCAACGGATTTCTCCAAACATTCGTTGGGATAGCTGCTGGTAAAGACTGAGATTGAATCTCACCTGATTGTAATGATATTGTGACTGATTTATATAACGAATCAGATTGCCATCGATTGAGCCATTTAAAAAAGTCTTAGATCCTAAAGGAAAATATGTAGAGGCTAATGTCAGTCCAGAAATAATTAAACCATCTTCTATGGGACTATCATTTGATGAAAATATGTTATTCGTTTGGAAGTAGCCGACACGTCCTTGTAGATAACCGATAGGTTTAAACTGAGGTACAGGTTGTTCTGTTGGTGGTGGTAGCTGTTGTTCTAAGGGTTGTTGTTCTAGGGGTCGTAACCGCACCCGTAACCCCAATTCGCGATCGCTATTAGATTCAAACGGTTGTTTTGGCGATCGTAGCAGTTCTATCAACCTATCTCGCCTTTGAGAATACTCTCCCTCAGGTAAATTTAATAGTTGCTCCTTTGAGTCTGAAGGAGATATGGGCAAATTATTTGGCGGAGATTCTAGCTGTGGCGGTTCATTTTGCTTTTGAGTATCTATAGGTTCTTCGGTTTGATCCGGGATTTGAGTCGTTTCTGGTGTTTGCTGTGCTAGATTTAACGGCATCTGAGAGTCTAAAGTATGTGACTCACTCGACAGCTTGCACAAAGAGTTAATTGCTTTTTGCTCCAACTTATGACATAACTGCTCATGAGTTACCTGTATAGTTGCTAAATGATTAGAATGCAAAACATCTGTAATTGCAGATTCTGACGCATCTACTCTAATGCAACACCAGCTTCCACCACTGGACGTTAACAAAATACAAAAAAACAAATTTTTCCAGTTCTTGAGTCGCATCTGGTTAGATCGCATTGATTGCATTTGGCAAATGTAGACCCACAAGCTGTATTGGAAGTTCCGACTACAAAGATACAGTTGATTGTATCTATATTTAGCTTTGTAGGTATATACTGAAACTACAAACTAAAATTACTGCTTTTCGGATTTTTCCCTAGATTTTTTTGTCAAACTGAGATGTTCCGATAAATTGCTGTTTAAATTTTAGTGAAATACAGCTAGTGGGTAATTTAACAATAAATTTTTAGAAAGTTATTGTCCCTCATAATTAACGATTCTCTAACTAAACTGATTATAAAGGATTATATGTAAGGTACTTCTGCTTTAATTATTTATATCAAATGCTAACTTTTAAATATGCTACAAAATTTATTGTATACAATTTTATTTTCAGCAGGAAAAGTTAAATCAACTAAATACATATAGTAATTAGTAATCCAATTTGATTCATGAATTTGCTTACGTAGATAAGAAACAGGTAGACATAAAAAAAGCAATAGATGTGTACTGAGTGTTTTCAAAATTCAAATCTGAGTCATTTATTTCAATTATTATCTATTTTATGCATTAAATCGAAATTAAAATTTAAATTAATTTACCTAAAAAACTCTTACAACAATTAGCATTAGCTTAAAATTTAATTTTTATGATATTAGTTGAAGGTCAAAATTTGTCAAACTATGTTTTATAAATCGTTTCCATTATTGGTGATTGGTTTATGGGGACTTATAGTACTGCCTCTACCAAATCGGGTAAACGCTACAACTCCTCTAACGCGAGCAGAGATTCAGAACCTCCGCAACATCGTACAACTGATACCCAAAGATAAATTGAAGAAACGTCCTGCACGCAAATTAGATGCAATGACCCCTGGAGACGGGTTGTCAACTGGTCGAGCTTCTCTCGCAGATTTGCGTTTTAATGATGGTTCTTTAGCACGAGTTGGAGAACAGGCGTTATTTCAATTTTTGCCAAAGACTCGTGACTTTAAACTGACAAATGGGACTGTGTTGTTGCTCATCCCACCAGGAAAGGGGCAAACACGTATACAAACACCAAATGCAGCAGCAGCAATTCGTGGTTCAGCATTATTTGTACGCTACGACCAACAAACAGACACCACAATTGTAGGTGCGCTGACAAATAGCGGCATTGAAGTTTCTAACAAGAAAGCTTCTCGAACTCAGGTGTTGGAAGCAGGACAAATGGTGATTATAATTAAAGGCGAATTTCAGAGATTATATGATTTTGATCTCAGAAATTTTTATGAAACGAGCCAAATGGTTCGGGAACTTGATTTGAACAGGCAGAGTCCTGTGCCTACGCCCGATCCTGCAATTACCAGTGTTCAAGCCGAAACTGCTGCGGCTTTGAAAGCACAGGCACCGATAAAAGGCGAGGGAGTAATTGATAACCCCTCTATTGTGCAGTTAACTCCTAGTCCTTCAAATTCCTCAGCAAACTCTTCAGGCAAAACAGAACAAACCTCGACAAATACTAACCAACAGAGTGTACCAAGTACTAACAACAACAAAGTAAACAGTGAGGATAATAGCGTTGGTGCTGATTCTAGTTCAACCCTAACACCAACTCAAAACTCGTCAACAGAAAATCCGACAAATAAAAATCCGCAAAATAACACATTACCAATCAGTCCAACAGATCCAACACCCGTAACCTCACCAGATACAACACCCGTAACCACAACACCCGTAACCTCACCAGATACAACACCCGTAACCTCACCAGATACAACACCCGTAACCACAACACCCGTAACCTCACCAGATACAACACCCGTAACC
>NZ_JAVRCB010000069.1:0-35104 GCF_034530955.1 Nostoc sp. DedQUE05
ATAATTTAATAAAAACCCCCAAGCTCAGATCAGAGCTTGGGGGTTTTTATTTCTCCCAGAAATGCCACATTAGATAGGTTAATTTAATGTGAGTTCGATGCATAAAAAACGGCAAAAAGCTTGCTAGATATAAAATATGAGAAATTGGGCAAGTGCATTGTGAGAGGTTAAGGTCAAATACCATTTGTCAACAAGCAATAGTACTTAAAATATTGCTAAAAATCGGCTCGGAAAGATAATTTTTGAGCAGACGATGCCTTACGGCGGGCTACGCCTACGCCTCATCTTGATACGCATGATTCATTCTTGCCCAATAAGTTCAGTACAACAGTTAATTTAATTTCTTCGTTTTTCCTCAATTTTCAGCATAATTTCTAATTGAAAAAAGTAAGCTTATCTTAAACTCTCACGATGGGGCAGGTGTAATGTTGCTTTCTGGTTTGAAAGCTTATAAATACAAAATTATGAAGTCTCTCAATTAACAATTTCTACAACTATAAATTAGGTTAGCGATCGCACGAAGTAATTTAGCTGGCTCCACTGGTTTGGTGATATGCTGCCCAAATCCGGCGGTAATTGCCTGTTGATAATCAACCTCACCAGCATAAGCTGTAAGGGCGATCGCGGGAATTTTTCCTCCAAGTTCTGGTGACATAGCTCTAATCTGACGAATCAGCATATAGCCGTCTACTTCTGGCATTCCAATGTCGCTTAACAGCAAATTTGGCTGGAACTGAGGCATAATTCGTAGTGCTTCCATCGCAGATGCCGCCTGGATTACTACCGCGCCAGATTGCTCCAAAATGAAAGCAATTAACTCTCGTGTATCTCGCTCATCATCCACAAGCAGAACTTTCAACCCCTTGAAATCGGGCAAATTATCAGCTTGAGAGGCTATCTGATGGCTATTTAGATCGATCTGGATGAGCGGTAGCATGACTGTAAAGGTTGCTCCCTGTTCTTCACCCAAACTTTCTGCCTTAACTGTGCCACCGTGTAGCTCAATAATGTGACGAACAATAGCTAATCCTAAGCCCAGTCCGCCGAATTTTCTAGTGGTTGCGCCATCAGCTTGTCGAAAGTAGTCAAAGACGAATGGTAAAAAGTCAGGGCTAATTCCCTTACCTGTATCACTGACTCGCAATTGAACTTGAGAACCAACAGACTCTAAACTGATTTCTATTTCTCCACCTTGAGGTGTAAACTTAATAGCATTGGAAACTAGATTCCAGATAACTTGCTGCAAGCGATTAGAATCACCTGTAACTAAAAATTTAGAATTTGAAGTTTGGCATTTTAAAGTGTTAGGTTGCTGATTAAAATCGATAGAGTTTAAATTTCTTTGAGAATTTTCTAATCCAAAATCCTTCGATGGTTCCTGAGTCTTGTCCTTCGCGTAGCGTCCCGCAGGTAAGGACTGAGTGCTTGCGTCGAAGTCTAAAATCGTAAATTGCAAATCGATCGATTTGGCTTCAGCGGCTAGACGTACAGTTTCTATTGCTGCGGCGATCGCAGTTTCTAGATTTACAGGAGTAATATTCAGACTCAGTTTACCTTGGAGAATGCGAGAGACATCCAGTAAATCTTCGATTAATTGGGTTTGCAGCTTGGCATTGCGCTCAATGGTTTCGAGAGCGCGAGTAGTGGTTGCTTCATCATACTTTTTCGTTTGTAGTAATTTCGACCATCCCAAAATCGGGTTTAGCGGCGTGCGAAGTTCGTGGGAAAGCACCGCCAAAAACTCATCTTTGATTCGATTAGCTTGGATTAATTCTTCTTTCCGTCGCTGTAACGAAGCCATCAACTGAGCGCGTTCCAAAGCAACCGCCACCTGATCGGAAGTTGCTTGTAATAGAGCTATTTCCCCAGAAGTTAAATTGGTACGGGTGCGACTGGCAAAGCAGAGGACACCAAGCAGCTTTCCTTGAGCAATTAACGGTTGACCTGCATAGGCTGTAATTCCTAAAGCATGGAGGATGTTGGCATGGGGATGGGTAGAGTGCGGCACATTATTGACGACGATTTGACGGCGTTCTTGCACCACTAGTCCGCATATCCCTTGATTAAATTCCAGGTATTCAATTGCTTGAAATACTTCATCAGTAATGCCGTTCCAAGCTACTAACCGAAGTTTCTGCTTATTTTCGTGTGTATCGATTAAATAGTGAAAGTAACAGTGCAAATCCATTTGCGCCGAGAGTTTGTTAAACAAGCTGTTCATTAGATCCAAAGGGCGCTCGGTTGAAAGCAAATCACTGGTCGTTTCCGAAAGCAGTTTAAGTCTTTCACTGCGTTCTTGTAAGGCTTGTTCTGCAAGCTGACGTTCGCGAAGGGCGCGTTCGCGTTCGGTAATGTCAATTGCAACCCCTCCTACCAAACGTTGACCAGAGGCATCGGCAATGGGAAACTTATAAACAAAAAATTCGCCAAGGGTGCCATCTGTGCGTGGGGCAGACTCAATCGTTTGAACAACCTGATTCCTTTCGGCAACTATTCTAATGTTATCGAGGAGGGGTTGAGCAATTTGGACTGGGTATAGGTCAAAAATGTTTTTATCGATCGCCTTATTTGTTGCTACATTGAACGTGCTTAAATAAGTTGGACTGAGATAAAGTACGCGTCCGTATGCATTCGTAATCCATGCGGCGGCAGGAATATTATCCATAAAAGCTTGAAATTGCTCTTGGCTCTGACTCAGTGCTTTTTTAGCTTGTTTGAGATCGCTAATATCCAGAATGAATGCGATTGATTTATGCCGAGATTCTCCTAAAAGGGAGTAGCCAACTACAACTGGGACGCTGGAACCATCTTTGCGAATAAATTCCTTCTCATAAGGAGTACAGGTTCCCTTCGCTATTGCTTCGGCAATAGCCAATTCGTCTAAATATTGATACTCAGGTGGCGTGATATCAGTCCAGCTTAATCTACCTGCTTGGATATCCTCTTGGGTATAGCCGACAATTCGCAAAAACTCGTCATTGGCTTCAGTGATGCTACCATTCACATCACCGAAGAGAATGCCAACTATATTTGCTTTCACAAAACTCCTGAGCCGTTCCTCACTTGCTTGGATTGCTGCTTCTACCTGTTTGCGTTCGCTGATATCTGTAGTGCTGCCAACTAAACGTACTGGCTTTCCATTAGCATTCCGTTGCACCACTATTCCTCGATCTAATACATAGATATACTGATTGTTTTTGTTACGAATTCGGTATTCGGCAGCATAGCGATCGCTATTTCCCAAAGCAAGTATCGCCTCTTGTACGCTTGGCAAATCTTCTGGATGAACAAGCTCACACCACCAATTACCAGTTGCTTCAGCTTCTGCGAGGGAATAGCCCAAAATTCGAGTTAACCCATCAGTTCTTTCAACGCTATCTTGTTCTATATTCCAGTCATAAATCAGACAATTGACCGCAGATGCGGCTAACTCAAACCGCTCGTTCGCTAATCTCAGACGCTCCTCTTTCTGTCGCAAAGTTTGTTCTACTTGTTTGCGTTCAGTGATGTCGCGAAAGAAAATGTCAAGACCATCTTCACTGGGATAGGCGTGAATCTCTAGCCACAAGTCATATTTGGATGGTAAGTAGTAGTGATACTCGAAATGGACGGGAATTTGCTCTGCCATCGCCCGCCGATAATTTAGCTCCAAATTTGTGCCTAATGATATAGGCCACTCCTCCCAGTGCGACTTACCAATGACCTCTGTGCGGGGTTTACCGTTAATTCGCTCTGCTTGGGCATTTTGGTAGATGATTCGCCAATCTCGGTCTAGAGTCATAAATGCATCACTCATGTTTTCTAGAGTGCGTGTGTTCCGCTGATTGGCTTGCTGTAATGCCGCTTCTGCTTGTTTGCGTTCGCGTAGCGCAGCTTGCTGTTCGCTCAAATCAACAGCAAAGGCAATGACCGTTTCTTGAGTGTCTCCTAGCATTACAGAACCAAGCAGAACCGGAATGCGATCGCCATCTTTACGAATGTATTCTTTCTCAAAAGGCTTACATATTCCAGTAGTTTTTACCTCTTCCACCGAACGTTCGCTCAAAAGAAGATATTCAGGTGGGGTAATCTCGCGCCAGTTTATTTGGTTAGCAGAAAAATCTTCTCGCGTATAGCCGATCATCTTCAGAAAAGCATCATTGGCTTCGACGATGCAGCCGTTGTTCATATTAGTTACGATTACCCCAATGATGTTGGATTCTGCCAATCGGCTAAACCGCATTTCGCTATTTTGCAACAATTTGAGGCTTGTCTCTGCTTTGCGTCTAGCAGTTCGCAACTCTGAAGAAAGCGCAGTAATTAAGAAGGATACTAGTGAGAATGTGGTTAATCGTACCAGGACTTTCAGGCTGAGAAAATCGAAGGAGTAGACTGGATCGATTAAAAAATAGAGCGCAGTTGTCACAGATAAAGCGATCGCTAGCACTCCTAGTCTCATACCACCATACCAGGCGCTAACTGCCACAACAGCATAAAATAATGTAAATACGCTCGGATCGAAAACTGGCAGTAACACTTTTGTCAACAGCATTGCCGTCATGACTGCCAGAATCATCACACTAAAAGCTATGAACCGAGAACGCATCATCAAAATTTTTTCAGGTACTTTCACCATCATCTTAAGAGTCCTCCCGTTGCTCCAATTTTGGGAGATACTCATTCGCTAATCTTTTGTCTGCTTTGCCCATCTTCTCTAACATTTCTTCAATCAGCTTTAGTGCCATCTGTGAAGGCACTGTAGCTCCGTTCTCCCAACGATTGATTGTTCGTAGGGAAACTCCTAACTTAGCTGCAAACTTTTCTTGAGAGAGATCGAGTTGCTGCCGAAGTTGACGGATAAAATCTGAAATTTTGAGTGGCTTTTCTAGTTCCATAGTAGGAAGAGTAAGACAGATGTCTCGCCATTCGTCTCCAGCTTGAGGAAGAATTTAAATAATCATTAGTCGTTATCAATTTCATCTTTTGGCGAAACATCAAAATTCAGTTATCGTCTTCACGGCTTAGTGTTTAGTGTAGAAGGTATATCTAAAATAAACATTAAGTTTTGCTTGGTATGGGATAGCAAGATAGTATTATCTAAGGCAATTTGACTAAATAATTATTAGCGATCGCACACAGCCAAACAATTGCTAGTACGCCACACTTTCATGATTCATATTTAAATTAATTTGTTATATATAAAGTTAATTTTGTACTTGATAAAAGCTTTTTTATCTCGCTAGTTTAGTAACTACAGCAGTTTACAACTTCTCTACGAACGCGAACAGCATGTCGCAGACAGAGGCTACACCAAGGTGAGTACAGATAATTGTATGGGAAAACATGTTGTTATCTCTATTTTTGTACTGCATTCAACCGAACTACGTTGTCAATCTAAAATAGATTCTAAAATATGTAGTTAGTTTTACTTCTATGGTCAGATGCCAGTCAAAAAATTAGAAAGTTACGATCCACTATTGATAAAACTTTTGCCTAATCCTCATCTTTAACTGTTTTGATTAATCAACACTCCGAAAACTTATTAAACAGTCAACAGGAAAATTCACCAGATGAAGGCTATATATTTAACTGGTTTGATTGGTTTTGTCTTTGGTATCCTCCAGGGTGGTTAATTTTATTCAACCGCCATTGGCAGCACTATCACACAGATCCAGATGGTTGGAATTGGCTAGAATATGGATTATTTTTAATTCCTGGCGGATTTTATCTAGCGTTGCTGAGTCGCTGGTTGCGTTTGGGTTTTCGTTCACCTCGAAAAGAAGTTGGTGAATTCGCTCCTAAATATCAACAAGCTTTTGGCAAAGAAATTCTGGCCCCTATCGTTAAATACTATTTTCGGGGAGAGTTGCAACAAGTTGAAAACTTGCCGCCAACAGGGCCATTGATTGTGGCAATGAATCATGCCGGGATGTGTTTCCCTTGGGACTTTTTAACCTTGGCTTATTTATTAAGTGAAGCCAAAGAATGGGTAGTGCAACCCATCGCCAATCCAGTATTATTTGAGCATCCTTGGATGATTTGGTGGCTACCACCTCAATGGTCGCAGGTTTTAGGTGGTGTGCGAGCCGAATTAGATGATTTTGAGGGGGCACTTGCTGAAGGTAAAATTCTTTTATATGCACCCGAAGGTGTTCGCGGGCCTTTGAAAGGTTGGAGAAGACGCTATCAACTAGAAAAGTTTGATGTGAGCTTTATTCAGTTGAGCGATCGCTATCATATTCCCATTCTGCCAGTAGTTTGCATCGGCAGTGAATCTCTGCATCCTTGGGCCGTTAATTTCACCAAGTTACAACGACTAGTCAAACTACCATTCTTACCTTTGTCGCTTTTGATGTTTGCCTTACTTCTGTTTCCCTCAATGGGAATTTGGGCAATGAGAACTCGTTTGCGTTACTTTATTAGCCCTTTGCAACCAGTAGAATTGGACAACCACTCAAAGAAAGGGCGTGCAGCAGCTTATCAACAAGCGCAACAATTAAGAGACAAACTGCAACTTCAAATTAATCATTTTTTGGGCATATTTTAAGCATATTGTTATAGTAGGACAATAAACGAAACGAAACTAAGAAACTTAGCAATTAATTTCTTACCAAGGATTGGCACAATCCCTGTATAGCAAAGAATTTGAAAGCCAGTATTGTGCAACTTGGTTTCTGTCCCAAACGTCTTGACTTTTTTTGTTACGAATGCTTATCCGTTAGTAACGACAACTTATGTATTCTTACCAATACAACCTGTTTTGTTACCAACACTTATTCGTTAGTAACGACAGCTTGTCCGTTTGTTACTAACATAACCTGTTTCGTTGCCAATGCTTATCCGTTAGTAACTGACTCCATTGAGGAAGCACCAAAACGATAGCCTTTGCCGTAGACTGTGTGAATCAGCGCAGTTTCTTTACCTACCTCAATCTTACGGCGCAGCAAACGAATTAATGCCGCTATCACATTACTACTAGGTTCTTCTTCTTGCCACAAATTTTGCATAATCTGACCATGAGTTAAAAGTTGTCCAGTGTGTTCCATAAAGTATTGCAACAACTGGCTTTCCTTTTGCGATAGCTCAATTATTCGTCCTTGGCGATAGGCTACTTGATTTTCACAATCCAGTTCTAAATCAGCGACGGTTAAACGTCCGCTGGTAGTTTCATAAGTTTGAGTACCGGAACGACGCAATAAAGCACGGACTCTTGCTAATAACTCCCGCAGTTCAAAAGGTTTAACCAAATAGTCGTCCGCACCAGCATCTAAACCTTGTACGCGGTCATCAAGAGTATCTTTAGCCGTAAGGAACAATACGGGAGTGGTTTTGCTTTGGCGGCGCAATTCCTGACAAATCTCTAACCCCGTTTTTCCTGGCAGCATCCAATCTAAAATAAGTAGGTCATAACTGCCTGCCCGTGCAAGTTCGCTGCCAGATGTCCCATCATAAACGGCATCTACAGCGTAACCCTCACGAGTTAACAAGCGGCTCAAAGGTTGAGTTAGTTCAACTTCATCATCAACTAATAAAATTCTCATGCTGCTTGTGGTAAGCATATAGAGATATTCTCAATATTATTCAACTACCAAGACGCTAAGGATACCAATAACAAAAATGCTGACTGTTGCATTGCCAAAAGGGGAACTACTTAAAAATAGCATCCGCTTGCTACAAGCTGTCGGATTAGATTTTAGTGCTTTTTTAGATTCAGGAACTCGCCAACTTCAAATTCCTGATACTAAAGGAGTTGCAAAAGCTTTACTGGTGCGGGCGCAAGATGTGCCCGTTTATGTGGAATATGGTCAAGCACAACTAGGGGTTGTTGGTTATGATGTGCTGCGGGAGAAGCAGCCGCAAGTTGCTCACTTGGTAGATTTGCAGTTTGGTCATTGTCGGATGTCAGTGGCGGTAAAAGAATCAAGTGCTTACCGATCGCCTTTAGATTTACCACCGCATGGTAGAGTTGCTTCAAAATATGTCAATTGCGCTCGTGAATATTTCCATAGTCTGGATTTACCTGTGGAAATAGTGCCATTGTATGGTTCAGTAGAGCTAGGCCCGATTACTGGAATGTCAGAAGCGATCGTAGATTTGGTTTCTACAGGGCGGACTTTACGCGAAAATGGTTTGATTGAAATTGCTAGTCTGTATGAAAGCACGGCGCGATTGATTGCTCATCCTCTGAGTTACCGCCTGAATACAGGTAATCTGAGTGATGTGATTGACAAGCTGCGCGAGGCCGTTTTGGTAGAGGTTTAATAAGCTAAAAATCTTTTAATTTGCATCTTCCAAAAAAATAAATCTCTTGTGAGGTGGGCATCTTGCCCGCCCTAGTTGTGCAAATTAAAGCAAGGGCAGCTTATCATTTGTAATTTGTAATAACGCTTCTTTAGATGCTCGTTCCTAACATCCTTGGGTAAAGACGCGATGAATCGCGTCTCTACAAATGGTCTATTTGTCGTATTCTTTTTTAAAATTGATATAACTTCTGGCTAGAGACTAGGTTTTAAAAGCCCTTATCTTTTGTTGCATAAAACGCGTAGAAACTCATCACATACAAAGATTAAATTTTTGATTTAACCTTTCAGCAAATGGAATCAAAGTTATATTGATATTATTTTTGCAGACAAAGTAATATTTTTTTTAGCGTTAAAATTGGATGCGATCGCCAAGAATTTAACCAGTATTCTTTTGAAAGAATGTTGATAATTAAAAGTAATTTAAAATTATTAAGACGTAATCTGATGATATTCAGTCAAAAAAAGTAGGTGAAAAGATGTTTCAAGCTACTCGCCGCCGTCTTGCAATTTGGTACACTGCGGTCACTGCTGTATTACTGCTACTGTTTGCCAGTGGCGTTTATTTATACTTTCGTACTACACTGATTGAGCGGATTGATGACACCCTTAACCATGTAGTGGAAATAGTAGAGCGTTGTCTCACAAGCAGTGGTTGTGCATCTACACTAATATTTGAGCCAATTAATACTGATGCAGATAAATTTCGCATTAATGTAGAAGCCAGTTTTGGTAATAATACCGACGCTGTAGAAGATGACCACATTGATTTAGAATGGTTTAGTCCAACTGGTAAATTACTTTGGTCAACGCTATCTGAACCCCTAAATATTCCCATTCGTGTCAATCGCACTGGTGAAACTGTACGCGTAGTCAAAGCAGAGAGTGAAAATTCAAAATTCAAAATTCCTAACTCCCCACTCTTATTACGACAAGTCACCCAACGCGTAGAAGTGAAACGACAAGTATTAGGATATCTGCGCGTTAGTCATCCTTGGTTTGAAGTTACTAAACCTAGTCGCCAGTTAATTTTTGATTTGGCATTAGGTATTGGGTTAATGTTGCTTTCTGTAGGTGCAAGTGGTTGGTTTCTTTCGGGTAAAGCGATGGAACCGGTGGGTGAATCTTATCAACGTCTTAAACAATTCACTGCTGATGCTTCCCACGAACTGAGAAGTCCGATTACTTTGATTCAAACTAATGTCCAAGTTGCCCTTGCTGACTTGGATTTAGCCGAGACAGAAACGACTACTTCTTTGCAATATCGACAACAGTTAAAGGTGGTGGAACGGTTAACGCAGCGTTTGGGTAAGTTAGTCAATGACTTACTCTTCCTAGCACGACAGGATAGTGGTATTAGCAAAGATACTTTTTCACCTTGTCCGTTGGACGCTTTGCTAATAGAGGTGGTTGAAGAACAACAATTGTTAATCCCTGAGAAAGAAATCGCCCTTTCTCTAGACTTAGTTGACCCTCCTATCTCTGAAACTAGCCCCGAATTACTGGAGAATTGGTTCACTCTTGTAGGTAATTGGGATCAATTGGTGCGACTATTCACAAATTTAATTGCTAACGCTTTGCATTACACTCCAGCAGGTGGACGAGTGAAAGTGGAATTGGCGCGGATAGAAGGAATAAATCGTGTTTCTGGACTACGTAACACCAGTGCCCAGTTGCAAGTTAAGGTGAGTGATACCGGAGTTGGAATTCCAGCCGAAGCCCTACCACGCTTATTTGACCGCTTTTATCGAGTAGATCCGGCACGTACTCATAGGGCGGGGAATACAGCCACAGCCAGCGCTACAGGTTCAGGATTGGGATTAGCGATCGCTCAAGCTATTGTCGAACATCATCACGGTTATATTCAAGTTGAAAGTACCCAAGGCATTGGCACTACCTTTACTATCACTTTGCCAATAACTTTTGAGTATTAATTTGCTAATAAATTTTTCTTTCTTGTGATAGATGTAAAATTTTAATTTATTCAAATTGACCTTAGTTATTAGCGCGAAAATTTATTTTTTAGCAGTATATTGAATTAGATTATTACACAAAGTGCTTAATGACAATGATTAAGACTTTAAATCTTGAGAATGAAATATTTTCATTTTTTTTAGATAATTTTCGTATCCTTAGCTAGATGCGATAAATCGAGTAGTTTGTTAAAAACTTAAATATACTCAACGACCGATAAAACCTAATTTAATTTCCGGTTGGAGAAATTCTTTGTAACAAAAATTGAACTTTTTTTTAGGAGTTAAGAACAAATATGAAGTCTCAAAATTTCCGCAAGTCTGGCAAGTTATTTGGCGCTCTTTGTGGGGGGTTGCTAATTAGTCTGCCAGCAATTCCTCAAGCATTAGCACAAGAATCTACTGTTAAGGTTAACCCAAGTCCTAGCATTTTTAGCGAACCACCCTACAACCGCTCTCAAGCTCCCGGATCGCCGGAATCAGGTGTCACACCACCTCGCCCAGTTCCTCCGGCTGAAGGGCAAGTGTCTCCCGTACCACCACGCCCAATTCCTCCGGCTGAGGGGCAAGTGTCTCCCGTACCACCACGCCCAATTCCTGGCGATCGAACTCAACAGCCTTCACCACCTGCGGTTTCCAATGACCAACAACCACTGGTAGAACCACGCCAAACCCCCAGTGCGACGATCGCACTCACTAATGGTATGGTTAATATCAGGTTGGTGAATAATACTGCGGCTAAGATAACTTTCCAAGTGATTGGTGATACGGCACCGCGATCGCTAGAAGGTAAGTCAGATGTAACGCTGCAAGCTTTAAAAGCACCAGTAACAGTAACATTTGAACGACAAGATGGCGGACAGTTAATAGTGACTCCACAAGGTTCTTCAGAGCCAGGAAGCTTGGAAGTTACATTTAAAGAAGCCACCAATGCAACACAGGGCAGAAGTGCTATGAGAATTGAACGAAACGGTTCAGTGTTCTTGAATTAGTAAGGCTAAGGCGTGGATTAACTTATACAAAACTGTAGGGGCAATTCATGAATTACCCCTACTTTGAATAATGCAAAAGATTTTCGGTGTCTTACTGCTACTTTCGCTGAAGCATTTTAGTTAATTGATCCCGCAATTGCACTTCTTGCCTGCTATCTTGCAATGTCTGCGCCAGTATAATTGCCCTTTCGTAAAAATTGCGGGCAGTTAGGTAGTTACCTTGTTGCTTATATAACTGGGCATAAGATTCAAAAGATTTTAATTCTTCGCGTAAATTTTGCAATTCTTTCGCGAGTCCTAAACGCTGCTCTAGTAAGTCAAAGGCGCGTTCGTAACGTCCTACAGCAGTGTGAGCCGTAACTAAACCGTCAATTGCCCGTAATTGATTAGGGCGATCGCGGTTGGTTTTAGCTGTCCGCATTGCTTCACCATAAGTAGCAATGGTATCTTGATAATTTCCAGATGCTAAATAAGCATCTCCTAAATTATTCAAGGTATTTGCTTCACCGATGGCATCGCCAGTCTGACGGCGGAAAATTAAAGCGTTTTCATATAGTTTAATCGCCTTGTTATAATCTCCCAACCTGGCACTTACCAAGCCCAAATTACTCAAAGACAGTCCTTCACCTTCAATATTTTTGACACCGTGAGCAATTGTGAGTGCATCTTCAACTGTTTTACCAGCAGCAGCAAATTCGCCTTTTTGCAGCAGAAATGTACCAATATTATTCAGCACAAAAATCTGAGATTGGAAATCTTTAATATCACGAGCGATCGCTAATCCTCTTCTGAAAGCATCTTCTGCCTCTTTTGAACTACCAAGCTGCACATAAGCCTTAGCAAGCAAATTGTATGTCAAACCTTGTGCTTTCAGGTCGCCAATGGAATGATATAGTTCTAATGCTCGCAAACAAGACGCAATTGTTTTGTCGGCATGTCCTGAAGCGTATTCTTGTTCAGCAATACGCAGCAAACTGTCTGCTTCATCTCTTGATTGTCGCCCAACGGAATTATTTAAAGGGCGATGGAGTTGTTCGGTAATATCAACCGCACCCGCTACAGGACTCAGCAAAAAAGCTAACAGTAAAAAGCTGTGTAAAAGTACCTGGGGAGAAGAAATCGCACCTACACAAATTAAGCCTACCTTTTGGCAGGGAAATACAAGCCGTTGTTTCATAAAAATTACCCGTAAAGTTGCGGGTTTAAGTAGAAGGTCTAAGAAAAAGTTTTAAGTTTTAAAATTGAAGACAATTAATATACGCATTTCTACTTAAGTTCTGATTGAGCTAAATCTTCTCCAAAGTATATAGTGCGGATATCTGTAGGCAATTTGTCCTCTAGCATACGATAGCCTTCTTGGAGAAAATTGGCTACTTCATGAGGAGCGATCGCTTCTCCTTCAGCTTGTAGATAAGCAGCGATTCTAGTTTCACTCCAATGGAAAGTTTGAGCCATTAATACAATTAATCGTAAAACTGGCGGTAGTTGGTCTAACGCCTGTTGTACATAGCACCATAGCGGCGGTGAAGTCGCTTGCAGAGAATAATGAATTGCTTCTGTGGGCGGTAGTTTAATCTCATTTATACAGAAAGCTGTCATATTAATTAACCAATTTTGCATGGTCAAAGCTTCCTCACCTGATTCAGAGTCAGTTAACTTTAGTCCACCGAGTTCGTAATAAATATGTCGCCAAGTCAGGGCAAACAGATAATCTGCCTGCACAGGCGATCGCGCCGAATGCCGAATTAAGGTGTAGACTATGGGGCTATAACGGCAAAAAATCACCGTAAAGTACTTTCCAGCATCTGGATAGCGCTGAAACAGAGTTAGTAGTTCATGGTCGCTGTGATGGAACAGCGACTTCACCAGTGGGTGATTAGCTTCGGGAAAATGAGGAATTTGCACAAGTCTTGGAGTTGATAATTGTTAAAATAGTTTTGGGAATTGCACTCCCCTAGTTAATCGCATAATATCTTGGTGTTGCTCAGTTTGTAGATGAGACTCAGACTAGTTGAGTATTGATAAACTAAAAACAAGGACTTAATTTTAGTCTTAATCGACAATCATAAAATCAACTCTCTTAAAGAATCCTTATTTGTTCATGGTTATAGAAGTTAGCGTGGTATCGTTCCTGCTCAGTCCCCTTACTTTAGGCTCCTTTCTGCCTTCCCTGCCCTTAGATAGCCTGTTCTCCACCCAAGGCATTATGGTGATGCTGCTAGCAGCTTACGCTGGTGCTATGTGGATGTTTCTCACCAGTGCCCCAAAAGTACACACAGTAATGGTGTCAGATTTGGAGATTGCCCGACAATTGTATGAAGGGCTGCTAGATTTGCCAGCAGCTGAGGTGCCATTGCACTACTACTACAACTACGAACAAACTATAGGCGCAACTGGCATCGATCCGTTATATATGTCTACTGGGCCGAGCTTGTCTAGCAAAATGATGAATAATGCTAACGATGGGCTGTGGTATCAATTGAAGAAAAACACCCAGCTACACGTCATTACTGGTGCGAGTTTAGGTAGCAAAAATCAGCAACGCCACGTTTGTTTTGACCACGACTGCCTGGAAATGATTTTAATGCGAATCGAAATGCGCGGTTTGAAATTGAAGATTCGTAACCACAAACCCCTGAACTTTTTAGTCAAGGACTATGAAGGGCGAGTTATCGAAGTGGCTGAAGTAGCGAATTAGTAGTTAATGATTAGATTATTTTAGGTTGGGTGGGGCGAGCGCTCCACCCAATATTTTTGGAATTTAGATTTTGGATTTTAGATTGACTCCCGGCTTGGCTCCTTCCTAATTAATGTCCCATTTCCACCCAGGCTAAAATAGGTAAATCCCCTAACAAAGATGATTTATGAACCAGCCGATATCTGAGAGAGTGCGCTGGACTACCGCCGATTTAGAGTTGTTTCCAGATAACGGGAATCGCTATGAAATTATTGACGGAGAATTATTTGTGACCAAAGCGCCTCACTGGAATCATCAAAAAACATGTGTCAGAATTATTACTCCATTGCATATTTGGTCACAAGCTACTTCTTTGGGACAGGTCGTACCTGCTCCAGGAATAATTTTTGGCGATAATGATAATGTTATTCCCGATGTTGTCTGGGCTAGCAACGAGAGATTACCCCTACTTTTAGACGAGGCTGGGCATTTGACTGGTGCGCCAGAACTGGTTATAGAAGTACTATCTGCTGGTAGTGAAAATGAAAAGCGGGACAGAGAACTAAAACTTAAGCTCTACTCATCACGAGGTGTCAGAGAATATTGGATTGTAGATTGGCGTAAACAACAGGTGGAAGTATATCGACGCGAACAAGCGAGTTTAAAGTTAGTTGCTACGTTATTCAATGGTGATGAATTGAGTTCACCCATATTACCTAATTTTACTTGTGCGATCGCACAACTATTTAATTAATATAAAATTACGAATTAGTTAACTGTGCTGTAAAAATTCAACTTTGGGCAATAACGGGTCAGTTACAATGCCCACACCGCTAAAACCCCAGCGTTTAAGCAAGTTCCCCAACTGTGTACGCGCAATAGATTCCACCGCAAAGCGATTTGCCACTTCTGCTGCGTGGGTGTTGAGATAGCTAAGGGCGTCAAAGTTTTCTTGAAACAGCAATAAATAACCCGATGTTTCAGCATCAGGACGAGCTATCAGATAATTCCCGTCAGTTTTTGAGCGCACCAAGTAATAGACATCGGACAACATGGAAATGAAGTTTGTTAGGGAGAAAAAAGTCCTTCAAATAAAAAACATAGAGGAATATCGCACAACTTTAATTTCCGAATATCCCTCATTGCTTTAATATCTACAATGTAATGTGAAATAAATATTTATCCAAATTTGCCGCTGACGTAATCTCTGGTATCTTCCTGCTGAGGATTGTTGAAAATCACTTCTGTTGCATCATACTCTACCATATAGCCATTACGGGTTCCTGTTTCTGAAGTCCGAACATTAAAAAAGGCTGTCTTATCAGAAACACGCGCTGCTTGCTGCATGTTATGGGTGACAATGACAATAGTATATTGCTCTTTAAGTTCGTGAATCAGTTCTTCAACACGCAAGGTGGAAATGGGGTCAAGAGCGGAGCAAGGTTCATCCATCAGGATAATTTCAGGTTGTACTGCGATCGCACGAGCAATACATAATCGTTGTTGTTGTCCACCAGATAAAGACGAGCCACTTTGCTGTAGTTTATCTTTGACTTCATCCCACAAAGCTGCTTTTCTAAGACTGCTTTCTACTAGTTCATCTAAATTACCTTTATAGCCGTTGATTTTAGCTCCAAAAGTAATATTGTCATAAATTGATTTGGGAAATGGGTTTGGTCTTTGAAACACCATCCCAATTCTCCGACGCACTTCTACAGGATCGATGTCGGATGCATACAAATTTTTATCGTAAAAAAGTATTTTACCTTCTGCCCGAAATGATTCAATTAGGTCATTGAGACGGTTATAGCATCGCAACAACGTACTTTTACCACAACCAGAAGGGCCGATAAAAGCAGTCACCTGATTTTTCGGTATATCTAGCCAAATATTCTGTAAGGCTAAAAACTTGCCATAGTAAACGTTGAGATTTTCAGTGCGTAAAACGGTTTCAGTGTCATTCACTGTCCTAGTATTGGTAGGCATAAAATAAATTTAGTGTTAGTTTAAGCGATGGGATATGCACTGTGGATGGTTTTACTAAGCTTTTTTGCGAGTTGCCCAACGAGCGATGATACTTGTGATTAGAACCATCAATACCAAAATTAAAGATGCTGCCCAAGCTAGAGATTGCCAATTTTTAAACGGAGAAATGGCATATTTGTAAACCAAAACAGCCAGAGAAGCTGTTGGTTGGAATAAACCATCTGGCCAAAAGTTAGAAAATAGAGCAGTAAATAGCAAAGGTGCAGTTTCTCCAGATGCTCTGGCGATCGCTAGCGTTGCCCCAGTTACAATAGCTGGTAAAGCTGCTGGTAAGACTACTTGACTTACAGTTTGAAAGTTAGTCGCTCCCAACCCTACAGAAGCTTGTCGCAAATCTTGCGATACTAACTGTAACGCTTCATCAGTAGTTCGCAGAATAATTGGCAACATCAAAATTGCCAGTGCAAACCCTCCAGCCAGAGCTGAATACGATCCTAAATTCAACTTTACCATTGTCAAAACTACAATCCCATAGGCAAATACCCCAGCAATAATTGAAGGGACTCCACTAAGGACGTTAGCTGCAAAACGCACCCATCTAGCTACTCTTGCCGAACTAAATTCTGTGATGTAAATCGCCCCTAAAACTCCAAAGGGGATACTAATCAAAGCCGCAATTCCTACCATCAGCAGCGTACCTAAAATTGCATTACCAAAGCCTCCTCCTTTTTGGAGGGCTTTGGGTGGCAGTTCAACAAACACGGCTAAATTCAGACTGCTAAAGCCTTTAATAATCACGTAAGAAAGGACTGCTAGCAAAGGTAAAAGTGCCAATACTCCACAGGTAAATGCGACTACGGTCATCACTGTATTAAACAGTGTCCTTTGAGACATGGCGGAGCGAGTTAAACTGCGCTCTGGAAAATTAGAAGTCATAATTTAACCCAAAACTAAGCTATATTCGCTTGACTCTCAGAACGATCAACTCTGCCAGAATATTGACTACCAGTGTCAAAAAAAATAGAATTAAAGCCGCGTACATTAAAGCCGCAACTTGCAAACCACTTGCTTCTGAGAATTGATTTGCCAGTAGAGAAGAAATCGTATTGGCTGGTGCTAAAAGAGAAAGACTGATGTTGTTGGAATTGCCAATTAACATCGTTACAGCCATTGTTTCTCCCATTGCGCGGCCAAGTCCCAGCATCACAGCACTAACTATGCCCGAAAAGGCTGCTGGGATAAGAACTTGCAAAATCGTTTCCCAGCGGGTTGCTCCTAGTCCGATAGAGGCTTGGCGCAAGCTAGGGGGTACAGAAATCAAGGCATCGCGGGATAAAGCTGTGATGATGGGCAAAGTCATAATCGCTAAGATGACTCCCGCCGGTAACATTCCTGGCCCTGTAGGAGAAGTGCTAAAAAATGGCAGCCAGCTAAAGTAACCATTGAGCCATTTTCCCAAGCTGGTTAATATTGGCACCAAAACGAAAATACCCCACACGCCATAGACAACGCTGGGAATAGCTGCGAGCAGTTCTACCGCAAAAACCAGTACTAGCTTCACTTTTGCAGGTAAAAAATCCTCGCTCAGTACAATTGCAGTACCAACCCCAATTGGCACTGCTATCAGCAGACCAATAAAAGAACTCACGAGAGTTCCATAAATTTGGGGTAGCACCCCATAGCTATCATTAACCGGGTTCCAAGTGGTGTTGACTAGAAAGCCAGCACCAAACTTTTGGATAGCAGGCCAAGAGGCAATTGCAACCTGCGACCCAATCCATAATAAAGTACCAGCAACCCCAAAAGCGAAAATTTTAGTCAGCCAAATAAAACCCAAATCTAGGGATTTTTCGGCGTCAGAGCGATTTTTCATCGCTGATGACAGATTTTGAGAATTTGTAGTCATGAATACCGACTTTCAGAATAAAATCAGAGAAAAATATGGGAGGCAACCAGATTAGTAAAATTGCTGCCTCATCATCTATTTAAACTGACTTATACAATAGTAACTCCGTATCCAAAGTTACTACTGGATAGGCATGTTTTATTGCTTGCTTACTTGCTAGCGCTATTACCACTGGCAACAGAAATTTTGTACTCTGGACTGATTTGGTCAGCAGCAGCAGCTACCTTTGTAATCACATTTGAGGGTAAAGGAACATATCCTAATGCACTAGCTTGCTTCTGTCCATCAGTTAAAGCGTATTCGATCGCAGCTTCAATCGCCTTGGCTTTTGCTGCATTGGGATATTTCTTGTAAGCCAAAATCCAGGTGTAAGTGACGATAGGATAGGAATCAGCCCCGTCGGGATCGGAAATGAAGGAGCGGAGATTTGCGGGTAGAGCTACTGATTCGAGAGTTTTAGAAGCTGACTCTTCACTAGCTACAACAAACTTACCGCCTTTATTTTCCAAAGCAGCAAACTTGAGACTATTTTGTTTGGCATAGCCATACTCGACATAACCAATGGAACCTTGAGTTTGTTGGATTTGGGCAGTAACACCCTCGTTACCTTTAGCACCTACTCCCTTAGGCCAGTTGACGGTTTTGCCTTCACCAACTTTATTCTTCCACTCAGGGCTGATAGCGCTGAGGTGTTTTGTGAACACACCCGTGGTTCCGCTACCATCTGAACGATAAACAACTGTGATTGACTCTTTTGGAAGCTTTGCACCTGGGTTAGCCTTGGCAATTTGGGCATCATCCCAAGACGTGATTTTGCCTAGTAGAATATCGGCGTAAACGGCTCGTGGGAGCTTGAGTTCTGGAACATCAGGCAAGTTGTAAGCCAGCACGATGCTACCAGCAGTTACAGGCAGTAAAATAACACCCCTATCTGCTGGTACTTTTTGGATTTCTTCATCCTTCATTGCGACATCGCTGGCACCAAAGTCTACAGTGCCTTTGATAAATTGTTCAACTCCAGAACCGCTACCAACTGATGCATAGTCAACTTGCAGATTGGGATATTTTTTGTTTAAATCTGTGAACCAGGTATCGTACAGTGGTGCCGGAAAAGACGCACCAGCCCCGCTTAACTTTACGGTTCCGCCAAGGTCTAATTTAGCTGGGCTAGAAGCAGTAGTATCTGTAGCAGTGCCAGAAGGCGTATCTTTGGTGGCTGTACCATCTGGTGTTTGCTGTCCGCCACAAGCTGCTAGGCTGATTGTCAGTGCTAACACTGAAATTGAACCTGTGAGGCGATGAGTTTTTATTGCACTAAGACGTAAGAGCATCGCTATCAATTTTTTAGTAACTTTTCAGGTGAGCGTTTCTAAGATACTCCTAAAGGACAGCAATAAAGATTAACAATAGGTTAATAGAACAAAAAATGCTTGTTTTTTTTGATGAAGAACAAACCCTTATTTTTAGTTTTGCTTGATAATTTTTATACTCTTACTTAATTCTCAAGTTACATCTAGCACTGGGTTAAGTAGCTCATACGCATTTACAAAACTTTATTATTAGAGTAAATTCTTTGGCTCAGTTGTGAAAAAATTTTAGTATGGAATAGCGCTTTTGCTTTGTATCCAATACACTTCTACCTCTCCTAAAAGGATAAAGGCTGTGAATATTATTTCACTTCCTTGGGAAGTGGCTGTTCTTGTTAGGTCTGTATTAGACTCAACTGATAAGCACTATAAATATTAAGCACTTTATAGCTCAATTTAGGCAATTATCTGAAAAAATAGTATAAATACCAAGCTCAATAATGTAGATTTTACTGTATTTTCGGTCAAATACCAGAATTCAGAACACACCTCAGTTAATAAAATTAGACAATAGACACCTAAGCTGAAATTCGTAAAACTGAAAAGTTACATACCAAAAAGGCAAAAGAAAATATGCTAGTTCTTAAGATGTCAGCACAAATTTTATTTCAATATTAATGAATATACTAGTTGCTGTTGATTTTCCCTTTTGCTTTTCCTTGGTTGCCTGATAAATGTTTGCTGCTTCCAATCAATTACTATGGTCTATGATTGGCTTACTCCTGACAATGGGTGGTACATTCTTAGAAGTTTATGGCATCACCTTTCCTTGGACTTGGAGTCAGCACGGAATTCAGACTTTTTCTTTAGGTGTCACTTTTCAAATTGGCGCAGTATTGTTGGTGGGTTGTTTAGGAGGCAAAAATGCGGGTGCGCTCTCGCAAATTGCCTATTTAGTCATGGGATTAACCTTATTACCAGTATTTGCCGATGGCGGCGGTATTGGTTATGTGAAGTTGTCTCAGTTTGGCTATCTACTAGGTTTTATTCCTGGAGCTTGGATTTGTGGCTTAGTTGCTTTTAAAGCGAGACCTCGACTAGAAACTCTTGCCTTTAGTTGTGTCTGTGGCTTATTAACTCTCCACCTATGCGGTATTACTTATTTAATTATTAGCTATTTTTTTCAGTGGAAAGGCACAGAAAATCTAACCTTGATACAAGCAATCCTTAGATATTCCTGGTTTGCACTACCAGGTCAACTAACCGTGGTCTGTGCAGTTAGTGTAATAGCATATATATTGCGTCACTTAATGTTTTATTAGTTCATTGCCTTTCGTCCTTTGTCATTTGTCAAAAGCTCATGACCAATGACCAATGACTAATGACCAACGACCAACGACCAATGACTAATTCGCCATGCATTTAAAAAATCGTCTTTTCTGGATCGCTGCTTTCATTGCTTTTTTCTTAGACCAAATAACAAAGTACTGGGTAGTACAAAGCTTTAGCTTGGGACAGACACTACCACTCTTACCAGGTATCTTTCACTTTACGTATGTCACTAATACTGGTGCGGCTTTTAGTCTGTTGAGTGGGAAAGTAGAGTGGTTGCGCTGGCTATCTTTAGGAGTGAGTTTAGTGTTGATAGCATTAGCGTTAATTGGTCCAACATTAAATTTGTGGGATCAATTAGGCTATGGCTTGATTTTAGGTGGAGCTATGGGTAACGGTATCGATCGTTTTGTTTTAGGCTACGTCGTTGATTTTCTTGATTTTCGCCTGATTAACTTTGCTGTATTTAATGTGGCAGATTCATTTATTAGTATCGGTATTGTTTTCCTGTTAATTGCTTCCTTCCAAAAAACACCGACTTCAACTGGCAGATCCCATTAAACTATTAAGCCTGGGATGATTAATCCCAGGCTATTGACTTAGTGAAACCCTTGCTCAGTCTTATATGCGAAGACTTTACTTATAAGGTTTTTATCAATTTTTATTTGTCACTTAACACCAGTTATCCAAACTGGTGCAAGAGATCGCGAAAGATGCACCGACGATCGCTGATGGCAAACCATTATTTAGATTATGCCCCAGCTTTAAATTTAGTTACCTGTGGTAGGAGTTTTTGGTGAACTAGAGCCAGGAGTACTGGGAGAGCTACCGGGTTCGAGGCTGCTGCCAGGAGTGCCAGGAGTGCCAGGTTGTTCTGGTGTAGTTGAGCTACCTGGTTCGGTAGTGCTGCCAGGAGTAGTAGGTGCGCTTTCAGGAGTGTTTGGGCTTCCTGATGGTGGAGTTAAGTTGCTAGGTGCGCCTTCAGGAGTGGTTGAGCTTCCTGGTGGAGTTAAGTTGCTAGGTGCGCCTTCAGGAGTGGTTGGAGTAACGCTTCCTGGTGGTGGAGTTAAGTTGCTAGGTGCGTCAGGTGCCGATGGGGTTGTGCTTCCTGGTGCTGGAGTGGTTTCGGGAGTACCAGATCCAGAAGGAGTGCTTCCTGGTGCAGTTGTGCTGTCAGGAGTGGTGGTGCTATCAGGCGTTGTTGTTTCTGCTGGTGTTGTTTCTGCTGGTACTGTAGTACTACCAGGAGCGCTAGGGGTGAGTGCTGTGCCGCCGGGACAACGTGAATTAAGTGGAAAATTCTCGCACAGAATTTTCTTACCTTCTGGTGACAGCTTGATTTCCGCTGGTGCACTAGTGGAGTCGGTACTAGATTGGGCTATGGGGGATTTACTGGATTCGGCTACAGCAATATTAGTGGTAAGTGCCAAAGATAAAGCTGTACCAATCAAGCTCAGAGATTTTCCCATCATTTCTCAAATTAACCTCAACAGAACACTCGCCCCATTAAAGCAGATAACCAAGATTTAGAAAATCCTCCTAAATGAAGATATTTAGGTTTGTTTCAGAATATGTGGATATGTAAAATTGGTAAAAATTAAATCAGTTATTTATTGACAACTAGTGTTTCAAAAGACACAAATAAAAAGTATATCTGTAGTTCTTGAACTATTTATACTAGCTTATATAAGCTTTTGAAAATAATATGCAAAAATATTTGTCTATATAAAAAAGTGATTAAAGTTACAACATTACTTTAGCTTTAACATAAATTAAAGTATAAATTAGCTCAAAAAGTTACGTATAGCTAATTTATGCTTTGGCTTATGAGTAAAATGATGAAAGACTAACATCTAAAATTGATTGTAATTCGCCCGATTCTTTATTAAAAACTGTGATGTGAATAGCCGATGAGTTCTCCCCAACCCCCTCACAAGCCACAAACGTTACTAGGTCAACTGACTCAAGCAGTACATACGATTCAAGCTAGGGTCGATTTTTCAAAATTGGCGCTCAAGCCTAATGCCAAAGTACCAGAACTTTGGGTGCAGGATGCGGGGGCGGATAAAGCAGAAGTATATCCACTGTTGGGCGATCGCTATATTCTCGGTCGTAGCTCGAAATCCAGCGATATCGTTATCCGTAACCCTGTTGTCAGCCAAATTCACCTCTCATTATCGCGGAATTCTAGTCAGCGCACACCAGTTTTCACGATCAAAGACGAAAACTCCACCAATGGCATTTATCGTGGCAAACGTCGTGTTAGTTCTCTAGAACTGCGTCACGGCGATATTCTGACTCTGGGACCCCCAGAACTAGCCGCTTCTGTACGGTTGCAATATGTCGATCCACCAGAATGGTATGTCAAAGCTGCAAGTTGGACAGCTTATGGAGTTGGTGGTGTCAGTGCGCTGTTAACGTTAGTGATTGGCGTCGAATGGCTAAAATTTTCAGTCAAACCTTTACCAACAGCAACACGCGCCCCAGTAGTTGTTTACGCCCGTGATGGAGCCACTCCTCTGAGAGAACCTCGGACAATCTCTCATGTAGACATGAAGCGATTAGAGGAATTTGGCCCTTATTTGCCTGCTGCGGTAGTGGCTTCAGAAGATAGTCGTTACTACTGGCACTTTGGGGTCGATCCTCTGGGGATTTTACGAGCTGTGTTGATTAATAGCCGCACCGGAGATGTGCAACAAGGAGCCAGCACTGTCACTCAGCAAGTTGCCCGCAGTTTGTTCCGCGAGTATGTAGGCAGACAGGATACCCTTGGTCGGAAATTGCGGGAGGCAGTTGTCGCCCTAAAACTCGAAACATTTTACAGCAAAGATGATATTTTGCTGATGTACTTAAATCGGGTTTTTTTGGGAGGAGATACCTCTGGCTTTGAGGATGCAGCCCGATATTACTTTGAAAAGTCGGCTAAAGAATTAACTTTGGCAGAAGCAGCAACATTGGTAGGAATTTTACCAGCACCCAACGCCTTCGATTTTTGTGGGGATGGGCCTAATAAACTAGAAGCGGCTGAATACCGGAATCGTGTGATTAAGCGGTTGTTGGAGATGGGCAAAATTAAAGCAGAGGATGCGAACCGAGCTAGACGCTCCACTGTCCAAATTAGTCCTAAAGTCTGCGAACAGCAAGCTAAAACGATCGCACCTTATTTTTACAGTTACGTCTTCTCTGAACTCGAATCAATTTTGGGGGAGGGAGCTGCAAGAGAGGGAAACTATATCATTGAAACCAAGCTCGATCCAACCATACAGAGACAAGCAGAAGCAGCGTTGAATAATTCGGTGAACAACTCTGGTAGAACTTTTAATTTTTCTCAAGGGGCGCTAGTCACTCTTGACTCTAGTACGGGCAGTATATTGGCAATGGTAGGCGGGACTGATTACAAAAAAAGTCAGTTCAATCGTGCTGTTCAAGCCAAAAGACAACCAGGTTCCACCTTCAAAATCTTTGCTTACACCGCCGCTATTCAACAGGGAATTTCGCCATCCAACAGTTATTCCTGCGCGCCTTTAACTTGGCAAGGCTTTACTTATAAACCCTGTCGTGCTGGTGCTGACACTAGTTTAGATATTGCCACCGGACTGGCGCTTTCAGAAAATCCCATCGCCTTGCGAGTTGCCAGACAAGTTGGGCTGGATAAAGTTGTAGCAATGGCGCAGCGTTTGGGAATAAAATCAAACCTAGATCCAGTTCCCGGCTTGGTACTGGGTCAAAGTGTAGTTAATGTTTTGGAAATGACTGGTGCTTTTGGCGCTATTGGCAATCGCGGTGTGTCGAATCCTCCCCATGCCATTAGCCGAATTTTAGACAGTGGTGATTGCAGCGATCGCAATGATATCAAAACCTGTCGTGTAATCTACTCCTTCGACCAAGATCCAGGTGCCAACAAACGAGTGTTGACAACTAATGTCGCCGATGAAATGACTGGTTTGATGCGCGGTGTAATCGCCAGAGGTACTGGTCGTAGTGCTGCCATTGGACTAGGGGAAGCTGGTAAAACAGGCACGACTGATAAAAACGTTGACTTGTGGTTTATTGGTTTTATCCCCAGTCAGCGACTTGTAACTGGCGTTTGGCTGGGAAACGACAATAATTCCCCGACATCTGGTAGCAGCGCTCAAGCAGCTCAATTATGGGGAAATTATATGCGGAGAATTACAAGGTAATTGGGCATTGGGCATTGGGCATGCCCCATACCCAATTACTGATATCCCTTCCAAGGAGTGACTTCAAGCTTGCCGTTAGGCTTGAATATCACTTGAAAGTGGGCTAGAGGTTCTTTGTCATTGGGAGGAGCTACATTAGAACCATAGATGTCGTTAAACATCTTAGGAAGAGGTGTTTCTCGGAAATAATCAAATGCGACTTGATTAAGTGGTTCATAGTCAGCAATTACACCATCTTTGTTGACTGCTACTCGATATTTTAAATCTCGCGTAAAGGTGGGGGTGCCACTCCAGGTTTGACGAACTGTATTATAAAGCTTTTGATTTAAACCTTTAGTGATATTAGAGTCAGTAATTTTAGCACCGACTACCTCTGGTGTCTTAGCATATCCTCGCCAAGGGCTAACTTGCAGCACACCATTTGTAGTAAACACTATTCGGAATTGGGCGATTGGTTCATTAGAAATGGGAGCGCGGTTAGCAGGATTATAAAGTAGGTTAGGCAGAGGAGTTTGCCCGACTTCTTGATTGGCCTCTTTATTCACCGCTTTATAACCAACGATCGCTCCATCCGCAGCTACACCTAAACGATAGATTAAATCCTGTTGCAATCCTGAACGCTTAGTCCAAGCTGGATGAACTTGGTTATACACTTGACGATTCAATGCACGCAGCTGGGATGGATCGGTAATTTCTGGAACTGTATTTAAAAGTGCTTCTAAATCTTTAACTACTGGCTTTTGATCGGCTGTGGGTGGTGTCGTCGGTGTTGCAGCTGCGATGGGTGTTGCAGCTGCTGATGCTGGAGGATTAAGGTTGTTTGTTGTAGAGCTAGATTGTTCATCTGGTTTAGGCTGTGGTGGACGAATTTGGGGAGGTGGAATCAAGTTAAATGCGATCGCTGCTACTGCTAAACTTGATACTCCTATGGCAGCAGGAACAGCCTGCCTGATTACAGCCTGACTAGCACCGCCATAGCGTCTAGTAACTGGTTGTAGTTCTAGAGATAATTCTGGTAAAGTCTGAGTATCAGCAAAAAACTGATCTACTGCTTCTACTAAATCAAACAACTGTACCGTATTCAAATCTATTTCAATCGGCGGACGTTTAGAATTATTAGAGCGATCAAACCCCTCTGGAGCATTCTCTGAATGTATGATTAACCTGTGGCGGTTGCCGTCAATTTTTTGAAACTCTACTAGCTCCGATTCCTGGTTGTGTGCTTGCGGATTGGGTACAGTACTCAGAAATTCTTGAGCATAACCACTAACAGCCCTCACCAAACTTTCAAAAAATTCTCGCCCTCCCGTTAAAGGTTGATTGTAACCAGATAAATAGCATTCTGCATTTACCAATATTGATAATTCTGGGCGCATTTCCTGAAACTGTGCAGCCCTAGTGACATCACTTAACCCTTCTAAAAGAAGAGTACAATTAGGTAGACTGTACTTACGTTGAATATTCATTCTACTTCACCGTCAAAAAGACTAATCCAGAACCGCTGCATTCCAGCAGTACCAGTACAAAATAGTAATTGTCCTAACAAATTTATTGCTAGCGCATCTAATTTTTCATCAGAAGTTAATGCGAGTACACCAGAACGTCGAGCATTCATCCGGCTTTTAAAATGCGCTCTAAACCGCTCTAAATAATTAGATAGCCGCAAATTCTGTTCTAATGGAATCTGTTTTTCTTCCATTTGTTGACATATCATTAATAACTGACGGATGACAACAGTTAAACGCCGTGCTATATAGCAAGCAATGACCACCAAAGCTTTTGCTTCCATAATAGTTAAGGGACGGCGTATGTGCGCTCTTCGTAGCGGGTTAGAGCTACGCATCCGCCATAAATTCACCCTGTCTTTAACAATTCCTTTAAGATCCAACTCTTGAGCAAAAGCCAGGATTGCTTCCGAACCACCAAGTTCTAAAGCTTCAATTGCCAGTAAAATCAGGTCAATTTGCAGCCTGGTTCTCCGAGGACACGTTTTGGAAGCGATCGCAGGATCTGGTAAAGTGTCCAGAATCATCGGCAGTGAGTCTTGGGTTGGACTGTTGAACGGCGTTAAACTTGCTGAAACATTCATTCTATAAATACCTTGTGCGGTTCCAACAGACTAGATAAAACAAATTTAAGATCGGTAGCCAAGACTTGAGCCTTAGACTTGTGGCAGTAGCATGACTACCTGATATATACATTACTTAACTCTTTCTACTCAAAGTTTTCCCTATATTGAAATCAAAATTTTAAAACATAACTAAATTCACCTCATTTCTTAGTGAAATACCTTTTATAGCTTGGTTTAGATTCTAATTATCGTCAATGAAGAGCGAAGCTTCAGCCTTTATCCCCACTTGACCCCCAGCGTATGACATTATAGTGTACGATTTTTCAGGTATCTGAAATTGGGCATTGGGCATTGGGCAAAACAGTGTTGAGTGCTAAGTGCTGTTAGCGATAGCGGGGCGTTTAGCTCGTGCTGAGTGCTGAGTTAAAAGTTAAGAGTTATTCTCCCCTCCCCCCCACTCAGCACTCGAAACTCGGAACTCAGTATTCTTGAGGGGCATTGAACATTGGGCATTTGTCAATAATCAATAGTTCTTCTTCCCCTGCTTCCCTTGCTCCCTCACTTCCCCACTCTCCATGCCCTATGCCCCATGCCCCATGCCCCATTCCCTAATCCCTATTTTATGGATTTAAAGTCTCTCGTTCGTAACATTCCAGATTTCCCGAAACCCGGAATTTTATTTCGGGATATTACTACGTTACTGCGCGACCCAGAGGGACTGCGCTACACTATTGACTTTTTAGCACAAAAATGCCATGAAGCTGGAATAACAGTTGATTATGTCATTGGTATGGAGTCGAGAGGATTCATTTTTGGTTCGCCTCTGGCTTATAAATTAGGAGCTGGTTTTATTCCCATCCGCAAAAAAGGGAAGTTACCAGCAGCCGTTCACTCAATTGAATATCAACTAGAGTATGGTACAGATTGCCTAGAAGTGCATCAAGACGCTTTACACCAAGGTAGCCGAGTTTTGATTGTCGACGACTTGATTGCCACAGGTGGGACAGCAAGTGCCACAGCTAAATTGGTGCAGAAAATTGGCTGCGAACTAGTAGGATTTGGGTTTATTATCGAGCTACGGGATTTACAAGGGCGTACACATTTACCGGACGTGCCGATTATCTCTTTAATTGAATATTAGTCATTAGTCATTGGTCATTAGTCATTAGTCAGTAGAAAAACAACAGACAAATGATGAAGGACAAAGGACAAATGACAAATGACAAAAGACAAAGGACAAAATATAAATGACATCTACGAAAATTTCCTTGGAGACAGGTCGGGATTGGCTAATCAGGCTAGTCACGAGCGAAACTTTTGTTTATGTGGCAAAGCGGCTATTGCAGGCACTGCTAACTTTGTTGTTAGCGTCAGCGTTGTCGTTTTTCATCATTCAACTCGCTCCTGGTGATTATGTAGATACGCTACGGCAAAATCCGAAGATATCTCCTGAAAGAATTGAGGAAATCAAACGGCAGTTTGGTCTAGATAAGTCTTGGCCAGAGCAATTTGGGCTGTGGCTATGGCGAATCTTGACCAAAGGGGATTTTGGCACGAGTTTTATTTATCAACGTTCAGTGGCATCGCTGTTGTGGGAACGAGTACCAGCGACTTTGCTATTAGCGATCGCATCTTTAATTGTCACATGGGCGATCGCCATCCCTTTAGGGATCTTTGCCGCTGTCAAACAAAATAGGCCAGCAGACCGGATTTTACAAGTGATTAGTTACGCAGGACAAGGCTTTCCTAGTTTCATCACTGCTTTAGCGCTGCTGGTTTTAGCCCAAATCACCTCACCATTTTTTCCAGTGGGTAGCATGACTAGCATCAATCACTCAGAACTGTCGTGGTTTGGCAGAATCTTAGATATCGGTTGGCACATGATTTTACCCACCATCGCACTCTCAATTACTAGTTTTGCGGGTTTGCAACGCATCACTCGCGGCGAATTATTAGATGTCCTGCGTCAAGATTACATCCAAACGGCTCGTGCCAAAGGTTTACCAGAAAACCGCGTCATCTATGTTCATGCACTGCGCAACGCTATAAATCCCTTAATTACTTTATTAGGTTTTGAATTAGCTGGTTTATTAAATGGTGCCTTCATCGCCGAATTTTTCTTCAACTGGCCTGGTTTAGGGAGATTGGCTTTACAGGCTTTACAAGCTCAAGATTTATATTTATTAATGGCAAGCTTGGTTATGGGCGCAGTATTGCTGATTGTTGGCAATTTAATCGCCGACTTGATGCTCAAAGCAGCCGATCCACGCATTCGCCTAGAAAATCTTAATTAGCAGCAATTCTAAAATTCAAAAAATCAAAACTTATTGGGCGTTTTCCAGAGTTCTGTCAACTATAAAACAACAAAAAGATAGCCAGAGTGCGGATGTTGTTGAAGAAAGTGTTGCTTATTCCTCATCCTAGAATTTGGCTACTCTCAGTTTCAAGCTATTTCTGTACGCTGCAAAAAATTGTGAATTGCTGTTTCACTAATTATTTTACTAAGATTTAGACTTAGGTTTTTGCACTCGTGTATTTAAAAGTTTTTTCTAAGCGGGCGGCGGGAATCGAACCCGCATTAATAGCTTGGAAGGCTATAGTTTTACCACTAAACTACGCCCGCAAATTTCCAACTTTATAAGTTTAACACAGTTTTTGTAAAAATTCAAGCATTTAGTTGGAATTTGCGGGTTGCATTTTGATCCTGACATACAAATTGCTCAATTCTGGTTTTGTGCCATCGTTATTGTGGGCAGCAAGAAAGTTTTCTGTTTTGAAAACTTCCCTCAAGACTTGCTCGTATGTACTTTTTTCACTTTGCAGTTTTGCTGGTTCTATTTCTAGAACTACAGCCTGTTGAAAGTTGCCATTCTGATCGATTATCAAGCTAGCCAAAAGTTGTGCTGGTTCAAGTTCCGAATTGGGGACAAGAAAACTTGGGTCTAATTGTTTTGTGTTGCTTCCCCTGTATAAAGCGATAACATCGGGTAAAGCATCTTGTCGGAATCCTTTTGATTGTATCAAGCTAATCACTTGATCTCTAGATAAGGGAGCTACTATTGCTACCGATGCTCCTCCAGTCGAAGTTGCTGGAGTTTCTCTAGTCGAAGGCGCTGGAGTTTCTCTAGTCGAAGGCGCTGGAGTTTCTCCAGTCGAAGGCGCTGGAGTTTCTCCAGTCGAAGGCGCTGGAGTTTCTCTATTTTCAGGTTCTAAAACTGGTCGATTTGATGGAATACCTGTTGGTAGTTGTGTTCCCTTTCCCAGTTTAATTTCTTGACGACGCTTCCAGGGTAAGTTACCGATTGGAACTGTAGGTGTCGGCGTGGCTTTAGCTATAGGTGTCGGTGTGGCTTTAGGTGTCGGTGTCGGTGTGGCTTTAGCTATAGGTTTCGGCGTGGCTTTAGGTGTAGGTTTCGGTGTGGCTTTAGCTATAGGTTTCGGTGTTGGCGTGGGGACTATCTGCTGTCTAGAAGGTTCGCTATTAGGTTGAGAGGCGTAAATTCGGCTCTTTCTCTGGAGATTTTCAGAAGCATTTATTGCGCCAATATCTTCATTTCTAGGCGTAGTTCGTGCTGTTTGTGATGAACGTGCTGGTACAGACTTTTGACTAGAGGATAGTGGCTTTGACGAAACTATTTTGGCTGTTGATTTTGATTTAATTGTTGATGTTGTTTTAGGAGCAATGTCTATCAATTCAACGGGAACAGCAGATTGATTTTGCTGGGGAAACCACAGACTAAATGCATTAGATGAGCGCATCAGCCAGAACACCAGCAAGTGCAGAGAGACTGAACTAACAACGACAAAAATCCACAAACCTGGTGGATCGGTGTGTCGTCTCCAGACCTTGGCTGGAATTGGAGTTTTGTCTGCAACCGATGGTGTCATATTATATAAACTGGATATGATTATGCACTTTTACTCATTGGTAATGCTTTAAAATACCAGTCTAAATTTTAGCGATTAACCATTACCTCTGGTGAAACAGCAAAAGTCAAAACTGTTTCATCTACTCCTTTAAGTTCTAGCGGACTCCCTTTAGTAATTTCTCCTTCCTGCAAATAATCTGCTACGGCAGCAGAAACTAGAATCGTACCGGGAACAGCGGCAGCTTGCAACCTTGCGGCAATATTGACACTTGGGCCAATAGCAGTATAATCGGCGCGTTCAGCGCTACCAAACATTCCCACAACAGCAGTACCTTGGTGAATACCACACCGGAACTGTACACTAGTAAGTTTGTCGCTATCGAATACACCTTGCTCTCGCCAGCGCTGGTTCAAGTCAGCCAGTGAGTGGTGCATTGCTCTTGCTGTATTAATGGCACGACGCACTTGTTCGTTAGGGGTTAGTTCTTCCGGCGCTCCATATAAAGCTAAGATAGCATCTCCCATAAATTTATCTACAGTGCCGCCATTGCTAAATACAACTTTGGTCATTGCTTCTAAATATTCATTTAGCAGCTCTGCAACTCGTCGGGATCTGAGAGTATTTGCTAGCTGTGTAAAACCCACAATGTCGCTAAACAAAACTGTAATTAAGCGTGGTTCTGGGCGCAAATCTAACGTTAAGTCTCCGGTTGCGGCTTTTTGCACCAATACAGCAGGCAAAAAGCGCTTTAGCACCGATTCTGTTAGATAAGTATTTAACTCGACAATTCGCCGTTCATTTTCTTTCAACGCTAAAAGATTGCGAACTTCCGCCAAAAGTTCCCGATCGTTGAATGGTTTTGCTAAATAAGCGTCCGCGCCATGTTCTGTACCTTCGATGCGGGTTTCTTCATCTACTTTCGCTGTCAGCAGAATGATTGGTGTTCCTTTCAACGTCTCCTCATTGCGGATCATCTGAATCATCTCAAGTCCGCTCACCAACGGCATCATTAAGTCAGTCACAATCAAGCTGGGTAGAATTTCCTTCGCTCTACTGTGCCCTTCATGACCGTTACGAGCTGTCTGTACATGATAGCCATTACGGCGGAAAATTTCAGATACATAGGTTCGCAAATCGGGGTTGTCATCTACAACTAAAATTGAGTGCTGAGTCTTATGTGCTGAATCTTGAGTATCAACATTGGGGGACAGGTTTATTGTAATATCTTCAATATTGTCTGTTGTTGACTCTACTAGTTCTAAATCAGCTAATTCTACGCTAGCGCGGTTTGTATTCAGTTCAGTAGGCGTTTCTAGTACTTGCTGTGCATGTAAATGAGCATTTCCAGTCACCAGCCATAAACTAAAAGTAGTACCTTCACCATAAACTGATTCCACAGTGACTTGACCACCATGTAATTCTACTAATTCTTTAACTAAAGCTAAACCCAAACCACTGCCTTCATAGGAGCGGTTTGCTGAACCTTCAGCTTGGCGAAAGCGCTCAAATAGGTGGGGAATTTGTTCTTTAACAATACCAATTCCAGTATCTTGCACTTGTAATATGCAGCGATCGCGCTCAGATTTTAGTCTGACACTGATGGTGCCACCTTCAGGAGTAAACTTCATGGCATTTGACAAGAGGTTATAAACCACCTTGTCAAATTTTTCCATGTCCAAGTACACCGTCGAACACTCATCTAACTGAGTAACGAGATGCAGTCTCTTTTTCTCACAATAAGGACGAAAAGATTCAACTATTTGGCTGACAAATTCGACTAGATCGCAGGGATGGAAGCTAGGCTGCATTCTCCCCGCATTCAGGCGTTGTAAATCCAGGAGTTGATTTACCAGTCGCAGCAGGCGGCGGGAGTTACGCAGGGCGATCGCACTTTGGGAGTAAGATAATCCCTCACCAGCCGCCACCGCCGACTCTAAAGGCCCTTGAATCAAGGTGATGGGTGTACGAAACTCATGGGAAATATTTTGGAAAAATTCAGTTTTTTGTTTGTCTAATTCTAGTAAGCGTTCAGCTTGTTGGCGAGTTTTTTGATACAAGTGTGACTGCTGCACAGCGATCGCGGCTTGCGCTGCCACTGCTTTCGCCAAATCGATATCAGATGGCAACCATTGGCGTACTTTTTTACCTTCATGCAAAGTAATACTACCGATACATTTACCATCAGCCAATAATGGCACAAACATTAGCGATCGCGCTGGCATTTTTAAAGGTAAATCAAAACCCCGCACATCTGAGGGAGAATGGCTTACATTACCAATTACCACAGGTTCATGTGTCTGTAGCATTTGTTGGAGGATGGGATTTTCCTGAATCGATGCTTGAGAATAGGGTAATCTCTGGTTTGATAAGTGATGATTGCTACTTGAATTATTATCTGGGGCTGGCGCTCTTAAATTTTCTAGATGTTGAAAACTGTCATACAAACCCACACACTCAACAAATTCATCTTCCTCTGTCCACAAAGACAAGACGCACCCATCAACTTGTAAAGCTTGTCCCAATTGTTGGGTAATAGCCGCAAAGATATCTTGAGGATCTAAGCTAGAGCGAATCGCGCTAGTAATTGTATTAATCAAGCTCTCTCGCTTGGCAAGAGCACGTACTTGTTCGTAAGCATAAGCTTGAGATAAAGCTAAGGCTGCCTGATCCGCTACCATCAACACTAACTGCACCTCATCCTCACCCCAGAAGCGAGGAACAGAACACTGGTGCAGTGCTAGCACTGCCATCAGTTCTTGTTGGCAGATCAATGGCACAACTAAACTAGAACAAATGTTAGCAGCAGCAAAAGCTTGCCCCCGTTCGCGCAGTTCGGGAGTGTTACCGTGAATGCGCTCATCATCGATCGCATCGTGAATCACCTGGACTTCACGGGTTTCCCATACCGTCTGAGCCAAAAGAGGCAGAGGAGTTGCAGAGGATATAGCGGGCAGAGGGGAAAGACTTACTGCCACTTCCCCTTTGCTCTCCTGCACCTCTGCCTCTTCAGAAAGAGGCTTCTGATAAATAAACCCTTTATCCGCCAACTGCTCATCTTGGAAGGGACGTAGCAGACAAACATCCACCTCCAACATGTCACCCACTGTATCTACAATTGCTTGCAAAATTTGTCTGTAGTCTAAAGCACTGCGAATCGTATTGGTAACAGTATTCAGCAGCGATTCTTGACGGAGTGTGCGGGTAAGTTCGCGGGTTCTAGCTTTGAGGACATTGTGGGTATCCAAAGCTTGGCGTACCACTGCTTTGAGTTCCTCCGCTTCCCACGGTTTCGTGACATACTTAAATACCTTACCAGCGTTGATTGCTTCCACCAAGTCTTCGACATCGGTGTAGCCAGTTAAAATTATCCGAATAATATCTGGATATTGAGTTGCTGTTAGGCTCAAAAATTCTGTACCGCTCATCATTGGCATCCGCTGATCGGAGATGATCACCGCGATCTCTCCCTCTTGAGCCAGCAGATCGAGGGCCGCAGGGCCAGAGGTTGCCCTTAGCACCTTATAATCACGATAAAAAGTGCGGTAAAGCAAGTCAAGGTTGTCTGGTTCATCATCGACAACCAAAATTTTAGGCTTACTGTTTGCTTGGGATTTCATGCACCGCTTTCCTGCTGCAACGGCAGTCGGATAAAGAATAATCTGATCAGGTAAGGATTTTTCTGAGTCAGGTAAGAGCAGAGCATTTCGACCAATAGGGCTGTTTGGCTACATGACTGCTGAGTGTATGAGCGTTTACTCACAGTAATTCGTCTCAATTGCTTGTGCCGATTACCGTTTGCGTTGGTGCAGGGTAATTGCTTTCATTGTCAGTTTTAGTGTTATAGAGTCGACGCTTGCTTGCCAAATCTTTTTTCACCTCCTGTGAGCAATGTCTGATAATACATACAGCGCTCATAGCCAGCAGAAAAATCCAGATAAAGCTGCATATTAAGTTTTCCCTCCACAGTTGTTGTAATAACACTTGCAGGTAAATTTTATTTATGGTAGTCATGGTAGAGCCAGCAAAATTAAAACAATAAGATTTAAAGCCAAAGTATACTATTAGACAAATACCTCTTTCTAATTTAGCAATCAGAACTATCATTAAGACAAGTGGTAAGTGGTTGAGGAGTTAGAGATTAGGGATTAGGAAACCTTACAGATTCTTGTCACAGTAACTGTACAGCTTACTTCTAGGACTTAGTAGCAAAGTAGTATCAGTGTGCGGTAACTGCAAAAAACAAGTTCAGTACTGTAACCAAGGGTAGTTTGAAACCAGAGTTTGCCAATAGTGTACTTACTTAACAATTTTGGAGATGCTGCTTACAGATAAGTTATGCTATTCCTCTGCCCACTCGCTGAAAGCTCTATCACTTTAGAGATGTTTTTGTGGTAATCAGTTTGATATTCTGTCTACCTAAAAGAAGGTATGCAATGAATATACTGGGTTTAAATAGATTTATGAAGTTGTAACTCCTAAGCTCGACTTTATCCATTTTTAATTCAATCAAGCAGCGTAAACAGCAATATC
>NZ_JAVRCB010000070.1:0-16022 GCF_034530955.1 Nostoc sp. DedQUE05
GAAGTATAGAGAAATACCCGTGTTTCCATGATTCATCCCGCATTTATGCAACGCCCAAGATTCAAGTACTGTATCTGCGTGGGTGAGATTAAGACCAAACGCAGAAAACTTGGCAAACACAATGCCTGTACCAGAACCAACAGCAGTTTCAACTACTCCCATTGCTGCTACAATTCCAATTGTGGAAGCTTCTGGCTGGGTAATCGATCGCAAGGGAAACATAGAATTAGTAGCACAAGTTCCTCAACTCAACCCCCACAGTCCTTGGCAAACACCTGCTTCCTGTCCTGTATCTCAGGGAGGTGTGAAACATGGCAAAATTTCAGCTGCCAAAGCGAGTAATTAGATTTGCGGTAACTCCCGTACTCCTATTTACCCTTGCTGTTTTCCTGACTATTATCCCTAGTACATTCGCTAAACAAATCCAGACAAATTCACCAAACGAGTTTCACATCCAAACCAATAAACCCCCAGCGACAAAACCACAGGCACTTCTTGAGCAAGGAGAAGGGCTTTATCAAGCTGGACGCTTTACTGAAGCCGTAATTATTTTACAACAAGCTGTCCGTATCTATCAACAAGAAAGCAATAACCTCGCACAAGCCGCAGCGCTGACTAATCTCTCTGTTGTATACCAGCAACTCGGCTCCTGGAAAGAAGCTTATGCAACTATTGACAATAGCTTAAATTTGCTTGGCTGGGATGAGATAAATCAAAAGTTAAATGTCAACAATCCAAAATCTGAATTGTTAGAAATTCTGGCACCAACTCTAAATATTCAGGGCGAATTGCAACTATCACAGGGACAAACTGATGCATCTGTGAAAACATCACAAGAAGCAGAGCAAATTTGGAAGAAATTAGGTGACAATGCTGGAGTAACGCGCAGCCGGATTAACCAAGCACAAGCTCTACGAGTTGCTGGTTTTTACCGCCGTAGCTTAGATATATTGAATGAAGTATCCCAACAATTAACTTCCCAACCTGACTCACCCGTAAAAGTAACAGCTTTGCGATCGCTTGGCAATGTCTTACAACAATTAGGCGAACTAGAGTCATCCCAGACAAACTTACAACAAAGCTTAGAAATCGCTCAACGTCTGCAACTGCCTCTAGAAATTAGCTTGACGGAATTTAGTCTCGGTAATACTGCTAGGTCGTTAAGTAATATTAAAGGTGCGATCGCTCATTATGAAAATGCTGCCAAAATTGCACCAAATTCTCTGGCCAAGGTTCAAGCTCTGATTAATCAGCTGAGTTTGCTGGTCGAAAACGAACGCATCACGGAAGCAAAGTTATTAATACCCACAATCCAATCTCAATTTCCTAATCTGCCTAGCAATCAAGCTGGTATTTATGCACGAATCAATTTTGCTCAGACTTTGACCGCAATTGGTAACAAAAAAGACATTGCAGAGATTCTGGCAACTAGCGTTCAACAAGCCAAAATCATCGGCGATGAACGTGCCCAATCTTATGCACTAGGCAGCTTGGGAGAAGTTTACGAGCAGAACCAACAATGGCAAGAAGCACAGGATTTGACGCAGCAAGGGTTGTTTCTGGCTCAAAAAATCGATGCCTCAGATATAGCTTATCGCCTTGAGTGGCAGTTAGGACGCTTACTCAAAGCACAGGGAAATATCGAAGCCGCCATATCTGCTTATGATGCTGCTGTAACAACTCTTCAATCTCTTCGCAGCGATTTAGTCGCGGTTAATCGAGACGTGCAGTTCAATTTTCGCGATCGCATAGAACCTCTTTATCGACAGTCTGTAGAGTTGCTTTTACAAGAGAAAGGACAAGGAAAACCAGATTTAGATAAAGCACGTCAGCGAATAGAGGCCTTGCAAGTTGCAGAACTCGACAATTTTTTTCGAGAAGCTTGCTTGAGCAACCAATTTGTGGTGCTAGACAAAGTAGTAGACCGCAACAACCCGAATACTGCTATTTTCTATCCGATTATCCTAGATAACTATTTAGAAGTTATCATCAAACTTCCTAAGCAACCGTTGATTCATAAAACTTCTCAAGTCAACCGTCAGCAAGTAGAGCAAGTTATTACAGAAATACGAAAGACAATAGTCCAACCCGATGCCGATCATAAATTTAAAACAGTTTCTCAACAACTTTATAACTGGTTAATTAAACCAGTTGAAACAGACCTTAAAAATAGTAAAGTTAATACTCTAGTCTTTATTCCAGATGGGTTGCTGCGAAATATCCCGATGTCTGCATTATATGATGGCAGAGAGTATTTAGTCCAAAAATACTCTGTAGCTATTAGCCCCGGACTGCAACTATTTACTCCCAAACCTCTAGGACAGAAAAAATTAAATGCCCTTGCTGGAGGACTATCACAACCACCCAAAAATGAAAAGTTTGCACCACTTCCCAACGTTAAGGTTGAACTGAAATTCATTCAGGAATCAGGCGTATCGACAACTACATTATTGGATAAAAATTTTACCAGTACAAATTTAGCAAAAACCATCAACGCTCAAGCTTTTAGAGTTGTTCATTTGGCAACTCACGGGCAATTTAGTTCTAAAGCAAAAGACACTTTTATCCTAGCAGCTGATGGACGCATCAATGTGAGTGAATTAGATAGTTTGCTCAAAAATAGAGAGCAAAAACTAACAGAGCCAGTTGAATTACTTGTTTTGAGTGCTTGCGAAACAGCAGCAGGAGATAACCGAGCTGCATTGGGATTAGCAGGAGTTGCCCTGCGTGCTGGTGCACGGAGTACTTTAGCCTCCCTATGGCAAATTGGCGATGACTCTACAGCTTTATTTATTGATGAATTTTACCGCCAGTTAGTGACTGGTAAAACTACGGCAGAAGCTTTACGCTTTGCTCAATTAAAATTACTTGAAGCTCCTGAATATAACCGTCCGATGTACTGGGCACCCTACGTTATAGTTGGTAATTGGTTGTAAAAATCTAGGTTTATAGATACTTTACTGGATATGAAATTATTAGCGGGTTGGTAATTTTATTAGGGGCATCGTAGCAAGATTATCCAAATTGATTGATTGCAATAAACTTTGCCAATCTTTTTCAAGATATGCATCATTATAATTAGAAATACGTATTTGTGCTAGCATATCTAAAGCGTCAAACCAAATCCCTTTTTTAGCATAAATTATAATTTTTTTTCTAGGCTCATTTGCGGCTTCTAATTGTTGCATAACACGAGCATCTAAATTGATTCTTTTAATGTCCCCTTCTACATATACAGGAATGCTTGCTGTCTCTTGGTTACAACGTACTTTGAAATACCAGCGATATGTATTATCTACTTTTAATGAAGCAGTACTAGCAAGAGAAATACCAATGATGCTTGGCTTTGAAGGTAGGGCGATCGCATTTCTATAGACATCATTTTCGGCGCTATCCTGTAAGCTAAATTCAGCACTTGAATTAGACAAATTCTGAGTATAGGGAATGTAAAACCAAAACGTAGGCCGTTCTAAAGTGGTTAGTCCTTCTACAGTCCCGATAATTGAATTGTTTGTCTGTTTGCCAACCTTTTGTTCCTCTTGAAATGGTACTAAGGCAGTGAGCGGGGTTGAAACCGCAGGACAATTATCTCGACTACCCATTCCTGTTCTACGCCCAGATACAGGACTTAATGGAGCAGGTGCTTTTGGCAAAGTAAAAACTGGTCGAGAAGTAGGTTGTTGAAGTGAAGCAGGTGTTTTAACTGGTTGTGCAGGCTGTTTATTAGTAGTTGGTTGTTTAGTTTGATCTATTACTTGTGCAGAATATTGAGTAGTGCTGCTCAAAATCAAAGCAGTTGTTAAGATCCATTTCATTGACTTAATAGGTACGATTTTTGCTTGTTGCTATCGTCATCATAAAGGTTAACGTAGCATTTGGCGAAATCGATCGTTACCATTTTTTTTGTATGCGATCGCATTTTATTTGAATTGAAGCTACATATATTTACCCCCCGGCTACGCTGTCCCCCCAAGGCATCGAGGGGACTACAGTGGGGTCTTTTTATGTGCATCTTCATACAGAATTGGTATTACGCGATCGCATCCAAGAATTATTCGACCAACTTACTTTTGAGCAGGTGATTTCTGCCTCTTCTTATAATTTTATCCTAGAAGCTCTTTTCTATGCATCTTCATAAAATCCTTGTCGATACTTTTGTAACCACCTTGTTACGGTTGAGCCATCTCTACCCAGTCGTTGGCTTAATTCCTTATGCTGTCTAACTTGTTCTGTTTTTATCCACCACATCATTTGTAAACGTTCTTTTTCAAAAGCTGTGCGAGCCTTCTTGAGACTTTTGGACAAATACTCAGCACTCTCCGATATTTCTACGTTGAAAGGACGTGCCATCGTTTGCTTTTGCTCTTTAATCTTCCATGTTTTTTATTCTATATTTCTATGCAGCCTCATATAGAATTGGTATGACTAACTAAATATTGGAGAGGGGAATTTGAAAAATCAGCAATTGGGTAATTGGCAAACCACAGTTTTGGGAATTGTGTTAGCAATACTGGTGATTATTGGGCTAAATTCCTTTATCATTATTAACCCAGGACAAGCAGGAGTAATCAGCATCTTGGGTAAAGCCAGAGATGGCGCTTTATTGGAAGGTATTCATTTAAAACCGCCTTTTATCACCGTGATAGATGTATATGATTTAACGGTGCAAAAATTTGAAGTACCAGCAGAAAGTTCCACTAAAGATTTGCAAAATTTATCTGCAAGATTTGCAATTAACTTTCGCCTCGATCCGATAAAGGTAGTTGAAGTTAGAAGAAAACAAGGAACATTAGAGAATATTGTCTCAAAAATCATTGCCCCTCAGACACAAGAAGCATTTAAAATTGCCGCAGCTAGAAGAACAGTAGAAGAAGCGATTACCAAACGAAGTGAGTTAAAAGAAGACTTCGATAATGCGTTAGGCGATCGCTTAGACAAATATGGGATAATTGTGTTAGATACTAGCGTAGTTGATTTAGCATTCTCACCAGAATTTGCCAGAGCAGTTGAAGAAAAACAAATTGCTGAACAACGGGCGCAAAGAGCCGTTTATGTAGCACGGGAAGCTGAACAAGAAGCGCAAGCAGACGTGAATCGCGCCAAAGGTAGGGCAGAAGCTCAAAGACTTTTAGCAGAGACACTCAAAGCCCAAGGAGGGCAGTTAGTTCTGCAAAAAGAAGCCATTGAAGCTTGGAAGACTGGCGGCGCTCAGATGCCGAAAGTCTTGGTTATGGGTAATGACTCAAAAAATGGCGTACCCTTTATATTCAACCTTGGGAATGTCCAAAATCAACCGTAAAAGGGAAGTGGGCATGAGACCGCAAGGTCTAAAATGATGGAATTTGCTCTGACCTCAGACAAATTCTCCAATACATTGGACTATTTCCAATTCAAAACCTAAAATCCAAAATGGTATAAGTTGGGTTAGTACAGAACAGTGGAAACGTTCCATTTCATTACAGCCAGAAAGCCCAAAATTCAAGCATGAGTGACTTTTGCCTTGCGGTCCTAGTCCCAACTCAAACACCACAGAAAAGCTAACCAGATAATAGTCGAAGTTTATGTCAACCTCCAATCCTCAAAATCTCACTGCCGAAGAAGCGAAAAAATTACTGAACAAATTCAACTGTCTAGACATTGCCCCTATCCTCAACTCATCAGAAAAAGTAGTAATTCGTAATGCCTTAATTTTGCTCACCAAGCTTACTGATTACCAAATTTTAGGAATTTGTGCTGATACGGCAGAAGAAGGAATATTGGCAATGAAAACCTATTCTCTGGCTTTGGGTTATGAACCGCCAAACAATTTACTTACACCCGAAGGGCCAGTTTATATCAAATTAAATGGCAAAAACGGCTTGTGTTATCTTGATTCCTATGATGGACATCATCGTGGTGTATTAGTATCTTGCCAGTCTTATGACGAAGATGGAATCAACGAAATGTATGGACACCTTCCCTTGGACTTATTTGTATAGAGTTTTGCGAATGTAGGTAAGGTATTTGCCTTACCTACTCACTAATGAAAAACAATTAATGACTTCAATCTTATGAGTATTATTACACTACAATCAGTAAAAAAAGACTTTGGGATCAAGGAAATTTTAAAAGATGCTAGCTTTAGCCTTGATGCTACCGATAAAGTGGGATTAATTGGTACTAACGGTTCAGGTAAATCAACTCTATTAAAAATGATCGCTGGGTTAGAATCCATTGATAGCGGTCAAATTTTAATCAATTCCGGTTCTAAAATTATCTACTTACCCCAACAGCCAGATTTAGATGAAAATCATACAGTTTTAGAGCAAGTTTTCGCTGACAGTGGCGAACACATGGCTTTAGTACGCGAGTATGAAGAACTTTCTGATAAATTGGTTCACTATCCAGATGATAGTCAACTGATGTCTCGCCTTTCTGTGGTGATGCAACAGATGGATACGACTGGTGCTTGGGAATTAGAAACTAATGCCAAAATCATTCTGACAAAATTAGGAATTTCTGATTTTGATGCCAAGATAAGTACTTTATCTGGAGGTTATCGCAAGCGCATTGCTTTAGCATCAGCCTTGCTATCAGAACCAGATGCTTTGCTCATGGATGAACCGACAAACCATCTTGATGCTCTTTCTGTGGAATGGTTACAAAGTTATTTAAATCGCTATCGCGGTGCATTGTTTCTGATTACCCACGATCGCTATTTTCTAGATCGCGTTACCAACCGGATTATTGAAATCGACCGAGGCGACATTTACACCTATTCAGGTAACTATTCATATTACCTCGAAAAGAAAGCTTTAGCTGAAGAATCTGCCGTCAGCAGTCAACGCAAACACCAAGGCTTATTGCGCCGCGAGTTGGAATGGCTCAAAAAAGGGCCAAAAGCTAGAAGTACCAAGCAAAAAGCTCGAATTGACCGCGCTCACGCTCTGCGGGATACTGAATTTAAACAAGTTCAGGGTAAAGTTGATATTTCGACAGTTGGTCGTCGCATTGGGAAAAAGGTTATTGAGTTAGATAACATTTCTAAGGCATACAATGGACGCACTCTGATTAATAATTTCACCTACGAATTTAGTCCAGAAGACCGCATCGGTATTATTGGCGCTAACGGAGCTGGTAAATCCACTTTAATGGATATCATTACTGGACGGGTTAAGCCAGATTCCGGCATTGCAGAAATTGGTAGTACCGTTCACATCGGTTATTTTGACCAGCATTCGGAAGAATTGCTCACAGCCTTAAACGAAAATCAGCGCGTGATTGACTACATCAAAGAAGAAGGAGAATTTGTCAAAATTACCGATGGTACTCAAATTAGTGCTTCGCAAATGTTGGAGCGGTTTTTGTTTCCTGGTAATCAGCAGTATGCTCCAATTAGTAAACTTTCGGGTGGGGAAAAACGCCGTTTATTTCTGTTGCGGGTTTTGATGAGTGCGCCTAATGTCTTAATTTTAGATGAACCGACAAATGATTTAGATGTTCAGACATTGGCAGTATTAGAGGATTATTTAGAAGATTTTGTCGGATGTGTAATTGTAGTTTCTCACGATCGCTACTTTCTCGATCGCACCATCGACACAGTATTTTCCTTTGAAGAAGGCGGTAATCTGCGGCAATATCCAGGTAATTACTCGATTTATCTAGACTATAAAAAGGCTGAAGAAGCACAGCAACAAGCTGCTAACGCTAAGGAGAAACCCAAAAATGCCGAAGTCCAAAATGGTGCGGCTTCACCCAAACAGGTAGAGAATACCAAGCGGCGGAGATTATCGAATTGGGAGAAAAAAGAATTTGACCAGTTGGAAGGTAAAATTGCCGAGTTAGAGGCTGAAAAGGTGGAAACCGAGAAAACACTGGCGAATGTCTCACCGGGGAATTATAGCGAAGTGCAAAAACTCTATAATCAAGTGGAAAATCTTAAGCACGCCATTGATGTAGCGACTGAACGCTGGTTAGAATTAGCTGAAATAGAGTCTTGAAATTACTAGCTAGTAAGCCACGGCGTAAATAAACCGCTCATTCAAAATCAATGAATCGCTGTTAGTAGCTGCTTTCAGGTACGTTTGCCATTAGCTTCTTAGTTTAATTATTAGGGTTTTGCCGAGTTTTTTTACCAAATAAACCAGACATATTTAATCCTGTCACCAACAATCCCAGAAGTCCTAATCCATTCAAAATTGGGTAGATTCCTTGCAGATGAAAGATTTCGCCTGTATGAATACTTAGCAGGAAGCTAGCTGGAACTCCAATACCAATAGACCACTCGCGGACAAAGGTTGTTAATATTCCAGTCAGCACGGTTAACATAAGTGGCACAGATAGGATGATGCCAAGGATACGATGATACTTACGAAATGAACGTTTCATAGTATTTTTCCGGTGGTAGAAACTTTTTCCCAATACGCTAATGTAGGCTCAATATCACCTGAAATGCAAATGAAATGAGAAAAATCGAGTTTTTTCAGACAAGACTCGAACTCAGCAATTGGTGTGAGGAGTCTTGATAGACTCTGTTCTTAGAGGATGTTTGAAAAGTATTTTTAGTAACTTCTTGACCTCGGAAACCTAACCCCCCTAGCCCCCCTTCCCTACAAGGGAATGGGGGTTTTAAAGCCTCTTGACCTTTCGGGGAGAGGAATGGAAGTGGGGTCTCTGGTATACTTTACGACTTTTCAAACAACCTCTTAAGGTAAAGCACAGCAAGTAAAAAACTCGGAAAGAACCAATATTTTCTCTTTTTGAGTTTTTTACCTTGATAGTTTTAATATTTGAATGACAAAAATATTAGGTAATATTTTTGTTGATAGTCAGCGTAAAATATGAACGCTAGTACAAGTCGACGGAAACAAACCTACTATTTCATTACAGCTAGAAAGCCAAAATGAAAGACTTTTGATTTCCGCTTTGTGGTACCAGTCTATACAAACGAGTTTTGATGAGGAGTTTAGAATGAATCGTTTTAATCCAGTACTAATAGTTGCTGCAATCAGCATGATGACTTTGGTTGGATGCAATCAGGCTGAAGAACCTACTGCACAAACGCCACCTGCTGGGAGTTCTATCTCTGATACAACAGCCACTCCGGCTGCGACAACCACCCCTAGTGCAGCAGCCACTCCAGCTGCGACAACTGAATTTCAAGGTCTACAGGGTGTTGTTACCAATACTAAGACCGCAGTTGAGGCGGGAGATTTTACCAAAGCGAAAGGGGAATTTGATAAATTTGAAGATTTATGGTCAAAGGTTGAGGATGGAGTCAAAGCTAAATCTCCCACTACCTACAAACAAATTGAAGATAAAGCCGATGAGATTGAGGCAGGACTGAAAGCCTCTGCACCAAATAAATCGAATTTGTCAACAGCTTTAGGGGTTCTTAACAAGGATGTTACTAGTGTAGCCAAGCCTTAAAAGCCAAATACATAGACTGAGTATTTGTTGGTTAGTCTGCTAGTAGTACGTCAAGTTGAAATTGATAGATAAGCAAGTTTGTAGTAAGGACTTTAGTCCTGATTATTTTAAGCACTAAAGTGCTTACTACAAGCTATCAAAATTAACTTAGACATTGTACACCCCTTCTTTGCTTGCGAAGATGTGAGACAAAGCGTAACTTTGATGGGATGGGGTTTTTCTTGTTTGGATCGCACTTCCACAACATGCTACTATCTCTGATAAACTGCGTAGTTTACCGCACTTCGACAGGCTCAGTGACCACCGTAGGCATCGACTCTGCTTAACACACCCTACCATTTCATCTTTTACTTTTGAGCTTTGGAGAATCGTTTTTCTCCTTTTTATCCTGCAAGCTGCGAATTTTAACCAGCACTGAAATATATTGTTGAGTCATCCAAATCAACGCCTCAATGGATGATTTACCCTGGTCAATCTGGCTTTTAGCTTGAAAAGGAATCAAGAATAGTTGCATTGCCAGCAACAAACCAATGGTTTTACCGAGAATTTGACGGACTTGCATTTGGTTATGCCCCAAAGAGTTGATAGATATAGGTTCTCTTTGGGGTTGTGCCCTGATGCAAATACCCTAATCTTGCTGAAAATGCCTTAGAATCTGGATTACATGAGTTTGGGGTGGTAGTTTCAATCTGGGGTAGCCCCAAATTTCTTACTCAATTTTTTGGATGTAATGCCACGAATTACCTATGGGCCTCAAATTCAAAAGCGAGTCAAGCGTCTCTTAGAGGCGTTGCTTTGTTTTGCCGATAGAGAATTTGAGGATGGTAACTTTAAAATTGAGTTTGACTGGAAAGAAGCAGACAGTGCTAACCCCAAGCTGACTGTGCAGACTACGTTGGTAACATTGGAGTTGCTGACGCAAAAAGATAAATATCCTGGCAAGTTAACTAAAGCGCAAATTCGAGAAGCGCTGAATTTGCTGAAGGATTTTTTGAAGATTCTGGAAGATAACCGTCTGCAAACCAAGGGTGTTGAGGAATGGCACTTTACACTCAAGCTATGGTCAAGAGATAGGGAAAGGAACTTAAAACGGTTTGATGAAGCTTGGGAAAGTAGTAGACCAGAGAAATCGAAATTAAATAACCCCTCTCCAAACCTCTCCCCCACAGGGAGAGAGGCTTTGAATTTTCCCCCTTCCCTTGTAGAAAAGGGGGTTAGGGGGTTAGGTCACACAAGTATATTTCAAGCGCCACCTTTACCTACATACTTTGTAGAACGCCCAGAGTACAGCGATGATTTAAAGACTCGTCTTTTAAATGGTTCATCGTCTGATAGTCGCACTTTAGTAATTACTGCAATTCACGGTTTGGGTTCGGTGGGCAAATCTACTTTAGCTGCGGCTTTAGCCCATAATGCAGAAATACAATCTCGTTTTTGTGATGGCATTCTTTGGGCAACATTAGGTCAACAACCCAATGTGCTGGCTTTACTTAGTGGCTGGGTGCAAGCATTAGGAGACTATAGCTTTAAGCCTACAAGTGTAGAAGCAACTTCCTCGCATTTGCGGACTCTGCTTTATGACAAAGCTGTGTTACTGGTGGTGGATGATGCTTGGAATACCGAAGATGCACAAGCATTTAATTTTGGTGGTGCGCGTTGTCAAGTTTTAGTAACTACTCGTGAAGGTCACATTGCCGATGCCTTAGCAGCCAGCACCTACAGTCTGGATATAATGAAACCAGACCAGGCAATGGAATTGCTGACGAAGAAATTAAGACGCGAGATTACTGGCACAGAACGTCACTCAGCCGAAAATTTAGCCAAAGGCGTTGGTTATCTTCCCCTAGCATTGGAACTTGCAGCCGCCGAAGTAGCCTGTGGTACGACTTGGAATGAACTGCTGGCGGATATTCAGCAAGAAGTTGCCAGATTAACAAGTTTTGACCGACCGGAAGCCGAAGAAATTACCGATGAGGCTAGTTTAAAACGCCTGAGTTTAACCGCATCATTAAATTTGAGTGTCAAGAGAATGCCACCAGAAAAGCAGCAGCATTTCTCTTGGTTAGGGGTATTGCCGGAGGATGTCAACATTAATAAGATGATGGCGGCAACGCTGTGGCAGATGGATAAGCGTGATGCTGCCAAGATGTTGCAATATTTACAGAATAAAGCATTGCTATTAACAGGAGTACCGCTTGCTGATGGTATGCCTACCTATCGCTTACATGACTTATTCCACGATTTAGCTTGTAATTTGTTAACTGCTCCCTCTGAGCCAAAGCACCCAGGAGATTTGGCTGGGTTGGGTTTAGACCTTGCTGATGTTCACGCTGCTTTTTTAAAGAAGTATCGGCAGAAAACCCAGAATGGTTTATGGCATACTTTACTCGATGATGGTTACATTCATCAATATTTAGTTTGGCATTTGGAAAAGGCTGGACAGTTAGAAGAGATTCACCAGTTATTGCGGGAAGAGTCTGCAACTGGAAGCAATGGCTGGTATGAAGCGCGAGAACAATTGGCACAAACTGGCGGTTACATCACAGATATTGCTCGTGCCTGGGAACTAGCAGAAGCAAATTGGAATGAATTAACACTGCCTCAAGTTGTGAGTTTGCAGTGTCGCTATGCTCTAATTACTGCATCTCTGAATAGTCTGGCTGCTAGTATAGCAGTAAAACTACTTGTTGCATTGGTCAAAAACAATGTGTGGACTCCTGAACAAGGGCTAGCTTACACTCTGCAAAACCCAAATCTAGCTCAAAAAGTAAGTTTGCTTGCAGAGCTAGTCAAATATTTGCCACCAAATCTCAAAAAACTAGCACTTCAAAAAGCACTGATTGCTGCAAAGGCTATTCAGAATGAGCGATATCGTGCCTCTGCCTTGAGTACCTTAGCCGACAAACTGCTACCTGAGTTGTTGCCAGAAGCGCTGGCTACTGCAAGAGCTATTCAATCTGAGCATTATCGCGCCTGTGCCCTGAGTGTCTTGGGCGACAAACTAGCACCCGAATTGCTGCCAGAAGCGTTGGCTGTAGCAAAGGCTATTCAAGATGAGCAGTATCGTGCTGCTGCTCCGAGTGCTTTAGCCGAAAATCTGCCGCCTGAGTTTTTGCCAGAAGCGCTAGCTGCTGCGAAAGTTATTGAGGATCAGTCAAATCGCGCTTCTGTCCTGAGTGCCATAGCCGACAAACTGCCACCTGAGTTGTTACCAGAAGCACTGGCTGTAGCAAGGACTATTCAGGATGAGGAGTATCGCGCTTCTGCTCTGAGTGCCTTAGCCGACAATCTGCCACCGCAGTTGTTGCTAGAAGCGTTAGCTGTAGCAAGGGCTATTCAGGATGAGCGGTATCGCGCTGCTGCACTGACTATCTTAGCTGATAAAGAACCATTGGTCTTGCCAGAAGCGCTGGTTGTAGCAAGGGCTATTCAGTTTGAGCTGCATCGTGCTAATGCCTTGATAGCCTTAGCGGACAAACTGCCAATAGTAGTGCCAGAAGCGCTAGCTGCTGTAAAGGCTATTCAGTTTGAGCCGCATCGTGCTGATGCTTTGATAGCCTTAGCGGATAAACTACTGCCTGAGTTGTTGCCAAAAGCACTGGCTGTAGCAAGGGCTATTCAGGATGAGCGGGATCACGTCTCTGTCCTAATTGCCTTCGCTAGCAAAGAACCATTGGTATTACCAGAAGCACTGGCTGCTGCGAGGGCTATTCAGAATGAGCGGTATCGCGCTGATGCTTTGATAGCCTTAGCAGACAAACTACTGCCTGAGTTTTTGCCAGAAGCACTGGCTGTAGCAAGGGCTATTCAGGATGAGCCTTATCGCGCCTCTGTCCTAATTGCCTTCGCTAGCAAAGAACCATTGGTATTACCAGAAGCACTGGCTGCTGCGAGGGCTATTCAGAATGAGCGGTATCGCGCTGATGCTTTGATAGCCTTAGCAGACAAACTACTGCCTGAGTTTTTGCCAGAAGCACTGGCTGTAGCAAGGGCTATTCAGGATGAGCCTTATCGCGCCTTTGCTTTGAGTGTTTTAGCTCTCAAACTACCGCCTGAGTTTTTGCCAGAAGCGCTGGCTGCTGCGAGCGCTATTCAGGATGAGCGGTATCGCGCTGCTGCACTGACTATATTAGCAAACAAACTACCGTCTGAGTTTTTGCCAGAGGCACTGGCTACTGCGAGGACTATTCAGGATAAGCGGTATCGCGCCTCTGTCTTAATTGCTTTTACTGATAAAGAGCCATCAGTATTGCCAGAAGCTCTAGCTGCTGCCAAGTTGATTCAGTCTGAGGAGCCTCGCGCTAATGCCTTGAGTGCCTTAGCTGACAGTTTGTCACAAATGCCATCTACGGAACTTTTCCCCTTTTGGCAAGATATACTTCATGAGCTATCCCTTCGCACTCGCCCTAATTTGCTGCAAGATATTAAGGTATTGTTTCCAGTTATCTTTGCATTAGGTGGTCAAGTAGCAACGGCAGAAGTTGCCCGCGCTATTGTAGATGTGGCGCGATGGTGGAAATAATTTTTAATTCGTAATTCGTAATTCGTAATTTAAGACAGTTAGATTTAATTTGAGTTTACAGACTTGCATCTGTAGCCTGATTTTCGTTAATTGGTATAAGGGGATGCAGGATCTATAGTTTTAAGCTAAGTGCGATCGCCTTTTACAACTACTCAACCCAATTCTCTCTGGTGTCGATGAGTGAGCGATCGCAATTAATCATAAAATCATCAGAGAAATTGTCTAGACTGTCGATGAGAGATTGCCAGGGGTTATCTTTGGCAATGAGAACAATAGCGTTACCAATTTTTTTGATATAGACTTCTGTGCCAGTAAGTTGAAAATCTTCGGGCAAAATAACGATTTGGTGAGTGCCATCAGTGCTGAGTTTGGCTGTGTTCATGATATTACTTTTCGGCATTGCAGTTGCTCATCGTTAAACTATAGATGTAAGCGACTATCTAAAAGTTAAGCAATGCGATCGCTTCTATCTTAGCAGCACCTACAGAAGAGTGGACTTATCGTTCTGCTAACCACGACTGTAAATCAGCCACACTGGTAAAATCTAACAATGCTTCACTCAAGTCTTCCAGAACAGGTAAAGGTAAACCAGTGATGGCAGAACGCATTTCTGGAGTCAGTTCGCCAAATCGCTTTTTTAGCAGTCGCATAACTAGATTCACTGTTGCTTCCTCGCGCCCTTCTTCCTTAATTTCCCGATAAACTCGCGTTTCCTTGAGTGTGATTCCCAGCATCGACTCTACCTCCCTTCTACTTAATTGCTCAAACTTGTACACCATAATCGTCGTAATCATCTCTATTATTATGGCGCGACTTGTGGGTGATGATACTTATTGCCGAGTTCTAGTTAATAAATATCTGGCTTGTTCTGGTGCTTGTTCTTCGTTAACTGTCGTTAATACCATCAGCGCTACCCATAAAGGTAAGGTACGAATATCCCCTAATTCATCTAAATATATTCGATGCACTTGTTCGCCATTGAGCAATGAGCGATGGGGATAAATCTGGCTTTGTTCCAGACTGCGAGATGGGTAAATTATGACTACTTGCCAATCGCTAAATCTCTCACGGTTGCGGTAAAAATATAGTGAGGACTCAGCAAATACTCTTTCGTAAAGCTGTTCATCTTTTTGGAATTGGACTTCACAAAAATACACTACTCCTGCACCTGCATTTTCTGGTGGGAGGAATACGCCGTCAATTTCAAATTTCGGTTCTTTAACTGCTACTGAGTCAAATCGATAGGCACTAGCATTTGTTGGCGGATTGGTCAATAATTCAAATAATAACGTGGGAGATTGTTGAAATAGTTTGTAAAATATCGAGTCTCGGCGCATGAAGTATTCTTATTTTGCTGAACCGAGTCCACACTACCATAGAAATTTTGAGTGATTTTGAAAGTTCTCACTTCGTATGATAATGGCAATCGCCCTTCCACAATAAGCGATCGCACTATCTCTCACAAACTGCGTAGTTTACTGCCGTAGGCATCGCTTATATCGATCTTTTCTACAGAATATTTGCGATCGCTTTTCCATAAACTGCGTAGTTTACCGCCGTAGGCATCGCCCACTCATCCAGTGTTATCGTAAAGAATATTAGGAATTAATTACCAAGGCAGATGACTATTACTGTCAACGTTGCCGAAGCAACTGCCAAATTTAGCGAACTTCTGAGTCAGGTATTGCTCGGTGAAGAAGTCGTGATTGCTGAACAGGGGATTCCAGTTGCACGTTTAGTTGCTCTTATGAATACCAGTTCTCCTCGCATTCCAGGCTTAGATAAAGGTAAAGTGTTTATTGCACCAGATTTCAACGATCCTTTACCAGAAGAAATCTTGAGTGATTTTGAAAATTCTAACCTCGTTTAGTAATGACTTTCTACAGACTGCGATCGCCTATATCGGTCTTTCTTACAGAATAAAGCGATCGCTTACAAGATTTTTCCCTACGCACTCCCCAACTTATGGGAGCAGCTACAGAACTTACGGGAGCAGCTACAGAACTTACGGGAGCAGCTACAGAACTTATGGGAGTAGCTACAGAACTTATGGGAGCTGCTACAGAACTTATGGAAGCTGCTACAGAACTTA
>NZ_JAVRCB010000070.1:16122-33537 GCF_034530955.1 Nostoc sp. DedQUE05
GCTACAGAACTTATGGGAGCTGCTACAGAACTTATGGAAGCTGCTACAGAACTTACGGGAGCAGCTACAGAACTTATGAGAGCTTATAAATACTTACATCTAGTAATTAAGTTCCGAAAAATTACTGTTATCAATCAAAAATATTAGTAAAAAAAATGCGAGTTTTACTGAACCTAAACGCAGTTTAATTGAGGCAAGCTAGCTCTAAGAGCATCTTAAAGGAGTAATTTTATGTCTCGTAAAAAACGCACATCCCGTGTTTTAGAAAAAGCTCAGTTAAGATCGGCTGGACTGAAATCGATTGTTCCAAGCGTCAAATTTGATGAAGATTATAGTCTAGAAAAATTAGTTGAGTCGATCGACCAGTTACGCAGCAAAATTGATGTTTATAATACTGCTCTGTCTGTAGTTGACTCTTCTAAAACTGAAATTGAAGAGATGGAAAAAAACTTGAGTGAGCTTTCTGAAAAAATGCTGATGGTGGTTGCGATCAAGTACGGCAAAGACAGCCGCGAATATGGGATGGCGGGTGGTGTTCGCTATAGCGATCGCACCCGCAAAATCAGATCGAGCCGCTTGAAAAATGTTGCAGAACAAGCATCTGATGAAAATGCTAAAACTGCATAAAATGCAATTTTAAAAAATCCTACAGAAATTGTTTCCAAAGCACCACCTCCGACTTGAGAGTGTTGAAATAACTCAAATAGCTATCTGAAGGCGAGGTATGACAACAAACTTTAGTCGGCGTGAATTTATCTTGCTGGGTTCAGGAGGGTTTACTACCAGCTTACTGCTGCAAGCTTGCAGTAATCCGACGACACCAACAGCGACAACAACGGGTGGTGCTGAAGGGTTTAAAATAGCGATCGCTAATCGTGCCCAAGCTGCAATGCAAGAGTTTGACATTCGGGCGAATGGGATTGATATCAAGGTAAGTCAGCTTTCGGGAGGAAATCAACAAAAAGTGGTGTTAGCGCGAGAACTGGCGCAAACACCAGCTTTAATTATCGCTATGCAACCCACAAGAGGGTTAGATGTGGGGGCGACAATAGCCGTCCAGTCTCGAATCTTAACAGAACGCGATCGCGGTGCGGCAATTTTGTATATTTCTTTCGTTGCTGAACGCATTATTCATCAACAGCCTCTTATTTATATAAATAAGACTTGGAACCAAATTCTAGAGGTATTAAATGACTGAAGAAGAGATGAAAAAGTTATATTGTAAAATTGATGCTGGAGTCAAAGCAGCAATTGCAGCAGCAATAGAACGACATCGTAAACTTGGTCAATCGAATAGTATTATCAGAGAAGGAAAGGTTGTAACTTTAACGTCTGATGAAATTACAGCGATTCAAAATCAGCAGAACAGTTAGAACAAAATTTAAAACTGAAAATGATATTTATAAATTGTTCAATTTGATTCAGCTTTGAGGAGTTAATGAACTGCATAGGAAATCATATCTCCAAACCTAACGATCGCAACTAATCGCATAAAATTCCTGTTACCAATCCTATCACCGCTAATTGCGTTGGCGCAGCCTGCCGTAGGCATCGCCTCCGCTCTCATCGTCGGTGCTATCCTCATGCTAATTGCTGGGGCAAATCCCATCACTGCATACAGCATCCTATTTCAAGAATCTCTCTCTACCTACTTTGGATTTAGATGAGGCTGTTCAGGGGTGGAAAGGCTTGAAGTTAAAATTATGCCAGGGGATTGAAAGTGCCGGTCAGTTCTACAGCGAGCTAGTCTCCACAGTCAGCAAAGCTATCGGCGTTGCTGATGGTGAGCCTTACTGGAACGGATATCTAGGCAAGTGGCAGGTTTGGCTTAAGTTTGGCATTTACCCTTTCCCCTAAGAGTGCAAAAATATATTTTTGCAAGAGGTCTAATGTAAATTTTTTCACTAAGTATTCACAAGCGGTAATCACATAGCGCTTTTATGAAAACAGATTTGTTCCTCTCCCCCATTCTGAGAGTAGACAATATAGTTTTCATTAGGCAATCACAGTAATATTTGCATGAGTAATAATTGCCTGATTCGAGAATTGGGCTATTTGAACTTGTGCTGTACCACCAAGTCCATCTTTATCAAAGAATAGGTTGCCTGTAGTTTGATTGTAGATGAAGCGATCGCTTGCTGTTACAGCATTAGCACCAAGTCGAAATAAGCTAGCCTCAAGAGAAGTATTTTGAGATTGGCTAAGTCCAAATTCTGCCTTGGAAACAAAGATAGTATCATCTCCAACAGTAAAATCAGCAATAATATCATAGCCTCCAATGCGTGTATCAGTCAGGTAGAAGCTATCTCGACCAATTCCACCAGTCAATACATCTTTACCAGTACCACCACTCAGTAGATCATCGCCTACACCACCGAACAAGGTGTCATTGCCAGTACCACCAATTAGGCTATCATTACCATCAACTCCATTCAACGTGTTAACACCAGTGTTTCCAGTCAGGATGTTATTCTGGCTGTTGCCAATACCATTGATTGCTCCGGTTCCAATCAAGGTCAAGTTTTCCAGGTTATTTCCCAACACCCAACTAACCGAAGACTTGACTAAATCAGTGGTTGCATCTAAGCCTTCAGTAATACTATCGTTCAGGTTGTCTACAATGTAAATGTCATTGCCAACTCCACCATTAAGATTGTCAGTCCCTGCACCTCCATCCAAAGTGTCATCGCCTGCACCGCCGAACAAGGTGTCATTGCCTGAATTACCAATAAGGCTGTCGTTGCCATCAACTCCATTCAAGATGTTAGCGCCAGTATTTCCAGTCAGGATATTATTGAGACTGTTACCAGTACCATTGATTACCCCACTTCCAGTTAGGGTCAAGTTTTCTATGTTATCTGCTAAAACCCAACTGACGGAAGACTTAACTAAATCTGTACCTGCATCTAGGCCTTCAGTAATCGTATCGCTTAGGTTGTCTACAGTGTAAATGTCATCACTGACTCCACCATTGAGATTATCTATTCCCACACCTCCATCCAGGGTGTCATTGCCAGAACCGCCGAATAAGGTGTCATTGCCGTCACCACCAATTAGACTATCGTTGCCATCAGATCCATTCAAGGTGTTAGCAGCAGTATTTCCTATGATGATGTTATTAAGGTTGTTACCAATACCATTAATTGCTCTACTTCCAGTCAGGGTCAAGTTTTCTAGGTTATCTGTTAACAACCAACTTACCGAAGACTTGACTAAATCTGTGCCTGCATTGACGGATTCAAGAATAGAGTCGCTGATGCTGTCTACAGTGTAAATGTCATTACCGATTCCACCAATCAAGCTATCATCTCCTAAACCTCCATCCAAGGTGTCATTGCCAGAACCACCGAACAAGGTATCGTTGCCGTCACCACCATAGAGATAGTCATTGGCATCGCCACCGTCAAGGATATCATTACCCGTACCACCATAGAGAGAGTCATTGCCAGCACCACCATAAATGTTGTCTTTGCCTGTTTCTCCATAAAGGCGATCGCCACCTTCGTAGCCGAAGATGATATCATCAGCTACGCTTCCCGTCAGGGTATCAGCTGAACGCGTACCAAATAAAGTATTTTCGCTGACATCTTGAAGTCTAACTGTGACAGTTTCTACGCTGCTAGTGCTAATGCCGTCGCTAACAGTAACTTGCAACTCAAAGGTGGGGTTAGTTTCAAAGTCGAGGTCGTCGCTATCGTTGACAGTAATTTCTCCAGTGCTGGAGTTGATATTAAAGCCAACCTGACCATCGCGATCGCTATCCAAGTTACCATTAATAATTGTCCAGTTAGAAAATGTGCTGCCATCCACATCTGTTGCAGCTATGGTGCCAACCACCGTACCATTGGCAATACTTTCATTAATGCTAAAACTTTGGCCTGCGGCGATCGCAGGAGCATCATTCACTGAGTTAATAGTAAGTAGCAGCTTTTTAGAAGTGCTTCCCCCTGTATTTCCATCGTTCACAACAATACTAAGGCTATCAGTACCATTGATATTGGCGTTACCTTTGTAAGTCAGTCCAGCAATATCAGCGAGGGTGGCATTAATTTGACTAACAGTACCAGTGAGAGTGACATTACTGCTACTGTTGTTGTTTATACTGGTTGAGGTTAAACCACCGACTACATCACTTTTTATTGTAACTGTACCTTTGGTTGCTGTGAGAATAACGCTAAGAAGCGAATTTCCGGCGTCAACATCATTAATCGCAATGCCAGGAATTGTGACTGAAGCATCTTCATTGACAGTAACACTAGGTAAATCAGAAATAGTTGGGGTATCATTAACAGCAGTAACATTAATTGTTCTAGTCACCGCACTACTAATACCACCATCACCATCTGTGAGGACAACTTCAATAGTCCGAGGAGTGGTTGAGGGGCTTTCAGATACATTAACGTAAGTAATATTCCGCACTAAAGCTTCGATGGCAAAGAGTGTTGCATTGGCATTCAAGCCAATTACCAAATCTTCAGTGCCAATACCTCCAGAGAAAGTACCAATTTGCAGAGTACCGTACTTGATGATGTTGCCGTTGAGGTTAATTTGAGTAATGTTAGTGCCTTCGTTACGGATCGCAAGACGGTCATCAATGCTAACACCGTTTTTGATGCGAACAGTCAATTTGCCATTGTCGAAGTTAACAGAATCTGGGTCTGTAACTTTGACATAAGATTCTGTAATCAAAATGGCAGCAGCGTTTTCTGTATAATTAGCAGCATATCCCGGCCAACTGCTGATTATTGGAGCATCACTCACACCAACTTTCAAAGTGACCGTGGCAATATTAGAATCAGCAATGCGATCGCCTGCTCGATAAGTAAAGGTATCAATGCCTTTGAAGCCAGTGTTAGGCGTGTAGTTAAAAGAACCATCAGGATTGAAAATTAAGCTCCCATTTTGCGTCCCGGACACCAAAGTTGCTTTTAGAGGTGTTTTCTCGCTATCGGTGTCATTTGTCAGGACACCAGGAAGTCGATTCCCAGTTGTTGCATTGTATTGTATTCGTCCCCGATAGCTTTCGTTTATAGGATCGCCATCGCCATTTTCTCGGAATGTGGCATCAAAGCTGACAATTTGGCTATCAACACCATAAATAATTTGATTGATAGTAAATTCACCAGTCAAACTGTTATATCCGCGTCCATCACCACTTACGTCTAAACCAGGCTGATTAGTCGCTTGGAATGGGAAACGCGCTGCACCTGTGTATGTTGTACCTGTTGTGAGTGGGGCGTTAAATGGAGCTGCAAATGAAAGATCCCACCACTTGCCGCCACTTCCAGGTTCGCTGTAGGTAATTCGTATCGCGTTATTGCTACTGGTGTTTGTTGGGTAGGCGCGTGAGGCTCCAAAATTACCTGTGAGCGAAGTATAGCTATAATAATCGCTTTGACCGATATAGTTACCGCGATCGCTATCTAAAATCAGCGCTGTAGTAGCAGCGACAGTACTAAATAAGGTATTTTCTGATACCAAATAGCTATCGTTTGTTGCCACCGGTGCTTGATTAGCGCTAATCGCTGTACTCGTAACCTTGATATTATCAATACCAATCCACTCATCTTCCCCATTGGCATCAGTTGTAATCAAGCGAATTTGCACTTGTGCTTGATTGTTAACTTCTGGTGGTAACAAAACGCTTAAGCGTGCTTCTCGTGCATCGTAGGAATAGGGTGTTGTGCCGTTATTGGAAGCATCAGAGACGAAACCTGCTGGCAGATTGATGAAATCCCCTGTATTACCAATGCGATACTGGACGGCAAGAGGTTGAATTGCATTGCGTGTTGAGGTGTCAATGTCTTTGAGCGTGAAATTTAACTGGACATTCTGACGCCCTGTAGCGTTTAAATAAAATACCAAGTGCGGTGCTGTAGCTGTTGATGAACCTCGCAGGGCAATAGTTGGGTTGCTTTCATAGACAAACTCCGCCACACCAGCATTTGCGTAGGTACTAGGATTGGTCTGATTTGCATTAACATCAATCGGAGTTGCAGAACCATCAGCAAGCACTGTTTGTGGGTCAACGCCAACACTGCTGACTAAATTATCGCCTCGAAATCCTCTGATGCTGGGTATGTTCAGCCAATCATCATCAGTGGTAATTAAACTTGTGTTTGACCAGTCTTGACTAAAGTCGCTCAGTGCGAGTTGATGATAAACAGGAGCAATCGATTTGACTGTGAGCAAGGCGGTGTCGGTGGCGCTACTAAAAGCAGTTGTACTACCGTTGCTTGTGGTGTCGGCAAGATTACCATTGAGACCACTAGTTCTATCCCAAGCTCGGAAGGTAATAGCGTTAGCAATATCACCATTAAAATTAGCATTGGGCTGGAAGTAAATGCGGCTATAAGCATCTGCTACTAGCAAACGAGCGCTACTTTCAGAAACCGACCCTAAAGGATTCCAGACTGTACCACTGTTAGTGCTGTACCACCAAGTACCGTTAATAGTGTTAGCGGCAGCAATGGCTATACCTGTTAAACCGCCACTATTGGGGTCAGTAATATTACTATTTATACTGACTATGGAAGATATTAAAGTTCCAACTGCCCCCGAAGGTGCGCCTGCATTTTCATTGACTGCGCTTAGGGTAACAATAGTATCAGATAACACAGGTGCTGTATTCGCAGGCGCAGTTGGTACTTCATTAGAAACACCGAGGAAACGTGCCACTGCAAAGTAGCCATTGACATTACCTACAACAACAATCTTCCCATCTGATTGAGTTGCAAGGACATGAGTCTCATCATATTTACTCTTAAGCGAAGTTGTAACCTTACCAGCTGTGCCAAAGCTTGTATCTAAAGTTCCATCAGGGTTGTAAGCTAATAGAACAGTAGTGCGATTAAGGCTTTGAGTATCGCTTTCTACATAGCCACCGACAACAATTTTGCCATTTGGCTGAATCGACAAACTAGTACCACGGTCACCAGTGCTAACGCTAAGAGGAGCAATAACTTTACCACCATTGCCAAAGTTAGAGTCTAGAGTGCCGTCCGTATTAAAACGGGCAATAGCAAAGTCTTCTTGATTAGAACTATTCCATACATTCCACACATATCCAGTAACAACAATTTTGCCGTCTGACTGAATTGCAAGACTTTCGATATTCTCAAAAGAAATACCTATCGCAGCCAGAACTCTACCACTATTGCCAAAGCTCGTATCGAGACTACCATTGGTGTTATAGCGTGTTATGGCAAAATCATTGTTATTGCCATTGGAAGCTCTTCCTCCAACTACAATCTTACCATCAAGCTGAATCGCAACAGCATAGCCGTTTGTGCCATTTACCTTGCCACCATTACCAAAGCTTGTGTCTAGGCTGCCATTGGTGTTGTAGCGTAATAGAACATAATCTGGATTACCATTGCCGATGTACCCCGCTAAAATAATTTTGCCATCCGGCTGAAGTAAGACGTTATGACCGAAGTCTTCACCAAAGTTGGTAATAACTTTACCGCCATTGCCAAAGCTGCTATCTAAGCTACCGTCAGCGTTGTAGCGGGTGAGAGCAAAATCTGGTTGGCTCGGTTGGGTACTGTCCCCCCAACTATAGCCGCCAACAATAATCTTCCCGTCGGACTGAAGAGTAACACGATAACCAAAATCGCTGGAAGTACCTACTATATGAGTAGTAACTGTACCACTATTGCCAAAGCTGGTATCTAAGCTGCCATCAGGATTATAGCGTGCTAAAGCAAAGTCAGGCGCACTGACGTTATTGTTTTCCATGTAAACATAACCCACTGCCAAGATTTTGCCATCCGGCTGAATTGCAACACTATAGGCAGGCCCGCCATAACCAAATTTGGTAGTGACCGTACCACCATTACCAAAGTTAAGGTCGAGGTCACCAGGGTTCTGTACGAGTTTGATAGTAATGTTTTCGTTTGTACTTATTGCAATACCATCGCTGACGTTGACTTGCAGATTTACAGTAGGGTTAGTTTGGGGATTAAGGTCATCAATATCATTGATAGCCAACTGTCCGCTATTGGGATTTATACTGAAAGCTTGATTGCCGTCACCATCTGTATCTATGTTCCCCCCGGCAATTGTCCAGTTAGAGAAAGTAGTGTTGCCATCAACATCCGTAGCCGTCAATGTACGAATAATTGTGCCGTTGCTAGCATTATCGGGAATGCTTAAAGGATAAATGGGTGTAACTACAGGTGCATCATTGACAGCATTAATCGTAATTGCAGCTGTGTCAGTAGTACTACTAAAAGCACTGGAGCCGCCATTAGTACTTGTGTTAGCCAAGTTCCCATTTGTTCCACTAGTTTCATCCCAAGCACGAAAGGTGATAGCGTTGCTGATGATGCCGTTGAAGTTAGAGGAGGGACGGAAATAAACACGGGTGTTAGCATCTGCCGCCAACAACCGGGCGCTACTATTTGATACTGTACCCAAGCTATACCAGTTTTGCCCATTGTTAGTGCTGTACCACCACGAACCGCTGATGGTGTTGGCGGCAGTAATAGCTATACCAGTTACTGCCCCAGTGTTGGAGTCGCTGACGTTTGCACCAAGGCTTACTAATGAGGAAACTAAGGTGCCCACTGCTCCAGAAGGTGCGCTCGAATCTTCATTAATTGAATTGAGGGTAACAACAGTGTCAGTTAGTGTCGGAGCATTATTAGATGTGGTAGCACCAGGGGTAAAAGAGTAATTCAAAGTAATATTACCCGTACTACTTTGATAGCCATCTACAGAAATGTGATAAGTTGTTCCAGCAGTAACTGTAAAGCTCACCTTACTAGCACTAGTTCCATTACTGTCGTCGTTGTCAGCAACCAGGCTCAAACTATTAACAGCATTGCCTGTGTAAACACTAAGGTAAGTATCAAAGCCGCTATTTATAGTATCAAAAACAACGTTTCCAGAAGCGGCAGCAGTCCAACTCCACCAGACTGAGTTGGTGGTTCCTGATTGAATTAACTCGCCTGATTCGCTTGTGGCTCCTACATTATTGCCTGTACTACTGCCTGAGTTACCAGAAAGTACAATACGGTTAGCAAAGTTGTCATTAAAGGAAGCTAAAACGAAGTTGTAAGTCTCTAATATTTCTGGTTTAAATATCTGAACAGTTGTCACCTCGCCTCGACTGATTTCCAAATTCCAGTCTCCGCCTAAAGCAGCATTCCCTGTGAGATTGGCAGAAGCAGCAATGCCAGCTTTTGTCAACTTGTGCAACTTCTCAATGAATTCTTCTCCAGCGTCTCCAGCAGCAACGTTACAGCCATAGAGTAATAGAGATGGAGAAATGCAGAGATGGGAAGACCAGGTTTGTAGTTCTTGAGCGTAGCGTTGCAATGTGCTGAGGCTAAGTTGGGTGTTACCTAAGTAGAGGCAACCAGGGGAGCCATGAGAGATGATGTGTACACTTTCAACTCCACGGCGCTGTGATAGTACTTCGGTAATTTGTTCTACCCCATCTTGGTAGCGATCGAGGATAGCTACCTCTACTTGTGATACTAAATTTTTAAGTAATAATTCGTAATTAATTACCGAAGAATCAATGAAAATAATGTTTGTATTTTTCATGTCCACTGTATTATATTGATAGTTGGAGTTTTGAGTTTTAATAACAATTAAAACTCAGGATTAAATATGAAACATTGAATGATAAAAAACCAGAAACTATTGACCAGCAATTTATTCAATAAATTAGCCTGATTTTTTATCTTTATAAAATGACAATCCATCAAAAAAGATAGCGATTATGATAGTAATATTTTCTTTATATACTGTCTGAATTGCATCGATGTATTTTCTGAGATATTGTCAAGATATTGTAAAGATTTCAGAAAAGAGAGTAATATTTATTACTTTAATTTTCAAAAATGACCAAAGCTGTCCCATGACAATTAGATTTTTCAGCACGGGGTCTTGTTTTAAGTTTTCCCTCAGCAGAGGCTTTTCTACCAAAAGGAGATGCTAAATCAATCTTAAAACCAGATTTGCGAACAACTTATCATTCCGATTACCTATACTGGCCTATTAACACTGATCGCATCGCTCTAGGGCAAAGGAGCAGAGGGGCAGAGAGGAAAGATGCTTCAGAGGAAGATTTACTGCAAGTTTCTGCTCTGCTCCCCTGCCCCCCAGCTAGCTCTTGAATAAACTCAGTTACTAGTTTCTCACTAGTCTGTCTGAATCAATCTTCAGACTCAGGACTTAGGACTCAAGACTTTGTTCCGTGGTAATATCAGTCACACGAAATCGCAAAAAACCGTGGCTACTGTATTAAAATCTCATCGGGCATCAAGAAGGCGTAAACATTCAGCGCATCCTCTCCAACGTTTGCTTGAGTATGGACACCAGTATCGTAAACAAATTTGGCTGGCGACTACTTATTCTATCCTCAATAAGTTTTTCGACTTAGCACCACCCGGTTTAATTGGTATCGCGGTGGATGTGGTAGTCAAGCAACAGGATTCCATAATTGCCCAGTTAGGGGTACGGGATGTCTTTGGGCAATTTTTGATTATTTCCTTGCTGACTGTCATCATTTGGATACTAGAATCGGTTTTTGAGTATGCCTACGCTCGACTTTGGCGAAATTTGGCTCAGAATATTCAGCATGACTTGCGTTTGGATGCATACAAACATTTGCAAGAGTTGGAATTGGCTTATTTTGAAGAACGCAGCACTGGCGGTTTAATGTCTGTCCTCAGTGATGATATTAACCAATTAGAGCGGTTTTTGGATGGGGGAGCAAATGATATCATCCAAGTTTCTGCAACGGTTCTAATTATTGGCGCTGCTTTCTTTATTCTGGCTCCTAGTGTAGCGTGGATGGCTTTGTCTCCGATGCCATTTATCCTCTGGGGTTCTTTTGCCTATCAACGGCTACTTGCGCCTCGCTATGCTAATGTCCGCGAAAAGGTAGGTTTTCTCAATTCGCGGTTGTCAAACAATATCAGCGGAATTACTACTATTAAAAGCTTCACATCTGAAGCTTATGAAGCCTATCGTTTGGAATTAGATAGTGACGCTTATCGTCACAGTAATTCTAAAGCAATTACTCTTTCTGCTGCTTTTGTGCCGTTAATTCGGATGCTGATTTTGGTGGGTTTTACGGCATTACTTTTATATGGCGGAATGGCAGCAGTTTCGGGAGCCATGTCTGTAGGTACTTACAGCGTATTAGTGTTTTTAATCCAGCGCTTGCTGTGGCCTTTAACTAGATTAGGCGAAACTTTTGACCAATATCAAAGGGCAATGGCTTCTACTAATCGAGTCATGAATTTATTAGATACTCCTATCGCCATTCATACAGGTGATGTGGCGTTACCTGTAAATGAAGTACGCGGGGAAGTGCAATTTAACAATGTTTATTTTGCTTATAAAGATAGATTTCCAGTAATTAAAAATCTGTCTTTGGATATTCCTGCGGGGAAAACTATTGCAATTGTTGGTTCTACTGGTTCTGGGAAAAGCACTTTAGTCAAACTCTTATTGCGGTTATATGAAGTGCAAGGTGGAAACATTACTGTTGATGGCATTGATTTGCAAAGTTTGAATTTGCAAGATTTACGTCGCTGTATTGGTTTGGTAAGTCAAGATGTCTTTCTATTTCATGGCACTGTAGCAGAGAATATTGCTTATGGTAGCTTTGAAACTACAGAACAAGAAATCATCACGGCGGCGAAGATAGCCGAGGCGCACGAATTTATTATTGAATTGCCCGAAGGTTATGAGACAATTGTCGGGGAAAGAGGACAAAAGTTATCTGGTGGACAAAGACAACGGATTGCGATCGCCCGTGCAGTTCTCAAAAATCCCCCCATTCTGATTTTAGACGAAGCTACCTCGGCAGTGGATAATGAGACAGAAGCAGCAATCCAGCGATCGCTAGAACGGATTACAGTAGATAGAACTACAATTGCGATCGCTCATCGTCTTTCCACTATTCGCAATGCCGATTGCATTTATGTCATGGAACATGGGAAATTAGTAGAATCGGGAACCCATGAACAATTGCTAGAGAAAGACGGTATTTATTCCGGCCTCTGGCGCGTACAGTCAGGTTTGAGATAAATTTCGCCTATTGTCTGTGTCTTCATTACGAATTATTTATGTTTTTTGGTAATAGTCAACCAGAATCAGGTGATACTAAGTGGCGTCGCCAGTTGGATAAGTTTGTCAAAGCAAATCAGCAAGAATTGGCGGCGCTGTTTTGGGGATTATGGTTAGCAAATGGTGACAGTCAGGGTACTGTTGGTATTGATTTGCAACCAACGCCGCATTTTGTTTATTGTCCGAAAGAGCAGATAGAGAATTTAAATAATAAGGTTGATAATCGGCTTCAGGAAATTTTGGGAATTGTCGAGAATCACAAGCCGGATGTGGAAGTTGTGATGATTGGGATTGGAAAGGGGGAAATTAAGTTAATTCAGTTTGCACCGGAACCAGCGCCACCGATTTGTTTTGAGGAAGTTGGGAAGGATGTGGATGGGTTATTGGATGTGCTGGAAGAGAGGATGAGGGAGGAGATTGTTTTTTAACGCAGAGGGACGCGGAGGGAAGCGCAGAGGTACGCAGAGAAAAGACTCTATTTATACCGCTCACTGTGTTTATCTGCCAAGAAACGTTATATTTAGGTAAATAATTTATGTCAGGAAACGTAATGGCTAGCGTCACCATCACCACCAAAGGAGAAGTAATTATTCCTAAAGAAATTAGGGATTATCTTAATCTTGATATAGATAGGTAGTAAGGTTGATTTTGTCATTGATGAAATGGGACAGTTAAACTAATTCCACTCAATGTTCCTGTTCAAACCCTGTCCGGCATTTTACATCGTCCGGCGATGAAAAGTGCAACTTTAGAAGAAATGGAAGCAGCAATCCAAGAAGGCGCAAGTGATTGGAGTTGATACGAATATTTTAGTGCGCTACCTCACAAAAGATGATGAAAAGCAGTGGAAACAAGCTGCTGAAATTATCGAAGCAGGAGAGCAATGTTTTGTAGCAAATATAGTTCTTTGTGAGTTGGTTTGGGTTTTACGGGGAAAGCCATATCAATTTAGTAAGGAAGAAATTAGCAACACTATAGAGTTAATGTTGCAATGTTCAGTGTTTGAGTTAGAAAATCGCTCTTTAGTTTATCAAGCATTACAGCGATTTCATCAGGGAAAGGCAGATTTATCAGACTATTTAATCGGCGCGTTGGCGCAGCCCGCCGCAGGCATCGCTCAACATAATGGTTGTAGTTCAACAGTAACTTTTGACAGAAAGTTAAGAAGCGAACAGGGATTTAATTTACTTGAATAATGCTTATTTTGTAATCGGCGTAGGCGTAGCCCGTCGCAGACATCGCTCTCCATTATCAACGAACACATAAAAGCGATCGCTCATGAATGATGTCAGTACCTCATCTAGAATCACAACTGGCAGAATTAGTTGTCCCATGCATCTCGTTCTGCTTCGAGGTCTTGATTGATTTCTTCTACACTTCTGCCAACAGGACGCTGTTTGTGGATTTCTTCAAGCAGGTGGATAATCGATTGTCCTTCTAGTGTCGTTTTTTGTGGTATCAGGACAATTACCTCAATAGTTTGTCCTACAGAGGTTGAGAGTGTATCGTCAGGCAAGGTGATTTCAATTTTGTTGCCTGGTAACACTTTAGTTTCAATGCGTAATGCTGATTGCATCAAGCCTTCTCCTGATTTGGTTTCTTTTTAGCTATTGTTTGTTCTATGGACTCCCTATCGTTCTATCCATTGTGGCTCAAAAAGCGATCGCGATCGCAATTATCTCTCAACTATCAAAGGCGATCGCTTCTCGGTTTACAATCTAAATAAGAGCGATGTCTTTGACAGGCTACGCCTACACCCTCATAACACCATCATTCCACCTCAAAACAAGAATATTCTCGTTTGGAACAAGAACGTTCTCACTTAAAACAGAAACGTTCTCATTTGGAACAAGAACATTTTCACTTGAAACAAGAACGTTCTCGTTTAGAACAAAAACATTCTCATTTGAAACAGAAACGTTCTCACTTGAAACAGGAAGATTCTTGTTTGGAACGCGAAACTTCGAGATAAAAGCTTGATTGATGAGGTTGGAAAGATGAATTTTACTGTTCTGAGGTGAGGCGATCGCGCAAATATGCTAAATTTTCACGACAAGTAACAGTATTAGGATGATTTACACCTAACCTTTGCTTAAAAACATCTAAAGCTTGGATGTACAAAGGTTCGGCTTCGCTGTATCTCCCTTGGGAACGGTAGAGTAATGCAAGGTTGTTAAAGCTAATGGCGACATCAGGATGTTGTTCACCCAGTAGCTTGCGCCTCATTGCTAAAGCTTGACTGAACAAAAGTTCGGCTTCACTGTATTTTATTTGGGAACGGTAAAGTTCTGCGAGATTGTTGAGGCTAGTGGCAACATGGGGATGTTGTTTACCCAGCAGCTTGCGCCTCAGTGCTAAAACTTGAATGAATAAGGGTTCGGCTTCACTGTATCTCCCTTGAAAGTAGTAGAGTGCTGCAAAGTTGTTGAGGGTAGCGACGACATGGGGATGTTGTTCACCCAGCAGCTTGCGCCTCAGTGCTAAAGCTATGCTGTACAATGGTTCGGCTTCACTGTATCTCCTTTGGGAGTAGTAGAGGAAGGCGAGGCTGTGGAAACTTTGCGCGACATCAGGATGTTCTTCCCCTAGTAGTTTGCGCCTCAGTGTTAAAGCTTGGATGAACAAAGGTTCAGCTTCTCTGTATCTCCCTTGAGAATGGAAGAGTTCAGCAAGGTTGTTGAAGCTTAGTGCGACATCAGGATGTTCTTCCCCTAGTAGCTTGCGGCTCAGTGCTAAAGCTTTGATGAATAAAGGTTCGGCTTCGCTGTATCTCCCTTGGGAGTGGTAGAGAAATGCAAGGTTGTTGAGGCTAGTTGCGATATCAGGATGTTCTTCCCCTAGTAGCTTGTGTCTCAGTATTAAAGCTTGGATGAATAAAGGTTCGGCTTCGCTGTATTTCCCTTGGTAACGGTAGAGTAATGCTAGATTGTTAAGACTAGTGGCAACTTTGGGATGTTCTTCCCCTATTAATTTGCGCCAGAGTGCTAAAGCTTTAATGAATAAAGGTTCGGCTTCGCTGTATCTCCCTTGGGAATAGTAGAGTCCTGCTAGGTTGTTGAGGCTAGTTGCGATATCGAGATGATTTTCCCCTAAGCGTTGTTTAGTTATTTCTAAACACTGTTCATACCAAGGTTCTGCTTTGTCATACAATCCTTGACCATTGTAAAACCAAGCATTGCCAACGAATGCCCAAATTAAATCTTCATCGCTGACATACTGAATGTAATTGTTCGCTACTTCTGCCAAGTGAGGTATTGCTGGGGTAACATTTTTAATTTGCTCAAGTATAGGGTTGTGAGGAATATCTTTAGCAACTGCTACCATTACCTTGCAAAGCGATCGCTTTAATTCCTCTGCCTGTTCTAAACCTGTAAGCTTATATTGGAAAAACTCGCGCAACAGTGGATGCAATTGGTAAACTCCCTCATCTTTGCGCTGGAGTAGATGCAAATTCAATAACTTATCATCCCGAATTTCCTCTAACTCTTCCTCGTCTTCTTCTGGTAAACACTGTTGTACCAGATCCCAAGCTATAGGGGCGGATGCAAATAAACTCAATAAACAGCCCAACTGCTTATCATCGTCGTTTAATTCTTGCCAACTCAACTCAAAAGCTGCTAACACACCCCGTTGTGCTGTCATGTCGCCTTCTGGTTTATCCAAAGCAGGTTGTTCTAGTCGCTTTTTTTCCAACCGTCGCAACATTTCTGTTAAAGAAACATCTACTTTGCGCTTGAGATATCGCCCCACTAATTCCAAACCCAAAGGCAAATATCCCAACCACTCACACAACTGATTTGCCACAGCTAATTCTTGCTCAATTCGCTGTGGTGTTTCTTTAAAAAACGACTTTAATAATTCCAGCGCCGCTTCTGGTTGCAATACATCCAGAGATAATTGCTTAATAGATGCTCCCAAGTATTGGCGCGTGGTAATCAACACTTTAAACCGGGAAGATGACGAGGGTAAATAAGGTTTAACCTGCTGATATTCCCCAACATCGTCTAACACTAGCAGCACATTGCCCTCCTCACGCCAATGCCGCCAGCAGTATTGCACTTGGGCGAAGACATCCAAACCTTCTGGTATGTTTAAATCAAGCACAGTTCTGACAAACTGCACAACTTGAATGCCCACATCACCAACTTTTGCCAGCAACCAGCAAATTCCACCCTTGTAAGTTTCGCGGTGATTCCTGGCATATTGTAGGGCAAGTTCTGTTTTACCAACTCCACCCATCCCCGCAACAGCAGCTATAGCCACCTGTTCGTTTTCCTGCAAAAGCTGGTGGAGATTTTGGAGGTCTTTTTCACGTCCAACAAACTCCTGCACCCCACTTAAAGGAATATTTTCATAAAACGTCGGCTTGGGTTTAGTTTTTCTCGCTTCATCACGCTGCACACCAGGCTTTTGTTCTCTAAGGCGTTGCCATTCTGCATCAAATTTTTTTAAGTTCCCATCTTTGTCGCCTTTGTCACACCAAAGCGTCAGCTTAAAATGCCAGTCCTGCGAACCTCGTTCGTGTTCGCGCAAATCTTCCAGAATACCCAAAAACTTAGCAAGTGCTTTTAATGCTTCTCGAACTTGTTCTTTCTCTAAACCACCAAGTTCCGCCAAAACTCTTAGCTGTGTCCTCACAAGTAATTGCTTTGGTGTTTGCCAATTAAAGTCTATTTTAAAACGCTCACTGTTCTCTATCTCACCATTGGCATAAGCCAACAACCTTTCTAATAGCCGCCTTACCCGCGCTTTAACATCATCGCCATAGCTAACACGCGCCATCGGTTACTTTTGCTCAAATTTGGACAAAGTTTCGGGAATCCCCAAACTTAATCTAGCATCCCCAAACTCAAATCTCCGGGTATTCACCCATTACAGCCAACAAACAACTGTATTTGCTTTCACCGACTACCCCAAATCTACCGTTGCTTCAGTATTCAAGGTGAAACAAATGCAAAAGGCAACGAAATCTATCAATATTAAAAAGCTGGTGACAATTTTACTATTTGTGATTCCCTTAATTGCAGACTGGTTAATCCCAGGCTCAGGTATTTTCATAGAAATTGCCTTTCTAATTTGGGAATTGCTGGAACTACAGGAAACAGAAGGGGATAATTTGAAGTAAAAGTGACATTTACCAATGTTACAAACCCTTATCTTCAGCCCTATTTCTTACAATGGAATAGGGTTTTATTCACTTCCCTGCAACATTTACCCCACCCTAACCCTCCCCGTATGTATTGGGGAGGGAACCAGATTTTTCTTGTTTCCCCCCTTTACAAGCAGGGCTGTTTCATTCCCTAAGACTGGTAAAATTGCAAG
>NZ_JAVRCB010000071.1:0-32301 GCF_034530955.1 Nostoc sp. DedQUE05
ATAATTTCAGTTATTTACTACTTGCTTATGTCGGAAAGTGACAGAAGAGGGATAAAACCAGGGAGAGGTCTTAAAATCCCTAAGCCGTTAGTAGTTCGTAATTAAGAGTTTTAATTACGATTTACCTGGCCACGATCGCATCTACTTTCTTCATTCTCAGGTAGTTTTGGAATGTAGAGTCGAATTTTTCCAAAATGTCTTTAACTGAAGAAATTCTTTCCCAATTACCAGGCGATGTTTTAAAAGGATTGCGCCAAGGCGATCGCATCCTTACATCTGCGAAAACTCCGCACCCACACCACAATTAGTTAAAGAAAATTAACAGTCTTTAGGCGTCCAAGAATAATTAATCAAAGATTGAAATTACCTATTGTGGTAAATTCAATACCATGATTAATTTGTATTGTGCATAAGTCTTATATCAATATTTATGCAAAGGTGTCTTGATTACATGAATCTAATGAACTTTAAAATCCAAGGCTTTTTTACAACGTTAATAATTGGTACTGTGTCAGCATTGACCATTTCAGACGCTATCTCTCAAAAGGTGAACGCCGAACCTGCGCCTTCTTGTAATAATGCAACCATAACAGGTAGCTATGGATTTAAAGCGACTGGGACGATCATAGGATCGCCTATAGCTAGCGTTGGTTTAGTTAAGGTTGATGGAAGGGGAAATTTTCAATCAATAGGTGGTGCTAGCGTTGACGGTACTGTACGTACAAACGAAACAGGCTCAGGAACCTATAGTGTTAAACAAGATTGTACGGTGCAGATAGTAACCTCAGATGGTAGTACTTATAGCGGTGTCATTGTTGATGGTGGCAAGGAAATCGTTTTTATCGCAACCGTTCCAGGTACAGTAGTTGTTGAGACTTGGAAAAAAGTGAACTGATTTACTCCATCTGTCCCAACACTTGGAAATGAATAGACATCTCCAGAAATTAAATATGTGTTATCTAGAATCATTGTAGAGACGTAGCAATGCTACGTCTCTACATTCTTTTTCACTACTATGTCTAATAAATTATTGCCTGCGATTTTTAAGTTATCGTGAGTTCGACGAACCTCTCCCTGCCTTGAACTAAAGTTGAAGTCTGTCTCTCTCAGAGGTTGTTTTAAAAGTGTTTTGTTGTGATTTTAGGCACGTTTAGATCCCCCCTAACCCCCCTTAAAAAGGGGGGAAATGGAATCAAAGTCCCCCTTTTTAAGGGGGATTTAGGGGGATCTAGAACTTTTCGATACCAACAAGAGGACTTTTAAAACATCCTCTCCGACTGCAAACAATAAATCTCCTGCATCACAATATTTCTCATTAGGTAGAACTAAATCTGAATAAAACCAATTATTGCCTCCATTGAGGTTTTGAATTCTAGTAATGGGTGTGCCAGCAGTCAATAGTTCATGTCTTAGGTAAGCTCTACCATTGATTAGCCTTACGCAGTGGCCTAGAGTTGTTTTTATCCATACCTTTGGTAAATTTCTTACAATGCTGGTCAACTCTTTTCCTCCCAATCTTGAATCTGCAACCCATTCACCCGACCAAATTCTTTTGTATTATGCGTAACCACTATCAAATTATTCGCCATTGCAATAGCTGCAATCTGCACATCATAAGGGCCAATCGGCGTACCACTAGCTGCTAACTCAGCCCGAATTCTCCCTGCTATCCTTGCGGCTTCTGGGTCTAAAGGTAGAATAATAAACTGACTAAAAAAACGTTGCAATATTTCTAAATTTCTCTTTTGTTGGGCACTACGATAAGCACCATAGTACAGTTCTAATTGGGTTATTGTAGAAACTAAAATATCTTCTGGTTGTTGGGATGTCAGTTGAGTTGTTACCGCAGGACTACTATTATTTATTAAGCGGATACAGACATTAGAATCGAGCAGATAAATCAAAATAGCGGCTCCCTAGTTTCGTATTCTCCCTGTTCTGCCCGTTCTAGCGGTTTTCCTACCCAACCACCAATTACTTCTTCAAAAAACCCAGGCATCCAGCCCCGTTGTTCTGGTGTAACTCTTTGAATTGTTACCGTAACTTCAATTTCTGTATCTGGCATTTCTACTGGGATATCTAAATGTAAAATACCATCTTTACCCACATGCGACCGGATTTTTATACTATCCATCGTATTTTTATCCTAATAAAAGAAATAATATCGCATCTACTTTCTTCATTCTCAGGTAGTTTTGGAATGTAGAGTCGAATTTTTCCAAAATGTCTTTAACTGAAGAAATTCTTTCCCAATTACCCGGCGATGTTTTAAAAGGATTGCGCCAAGGCGATCGCATCTTAACATCTGTGCGCGAAAACTCCGCACCAGTACCAACCTTAGTTAAAGAAAGTCAACAGCCTTTAGGCGTTGTAGACTTCGATGTGCTAATCTGCGGTGGCACTTTAGGCATTTTAATTGGTTGCGCCTTGGCGGTGAAGGGGTTGCGGGTGGCGTTGCTGGAACGGGGTATTTTGCGGGGGAGAGAACAAGAATGGAATATTTCTCGCAAAGAATTAGATGTGTTTGTGGAATTAAACTTGCTAACAGAGGATGAATTAGCAAGTGCGATCGCCACTCAATATAACCCAGCACGAGTTAGTTTTGCTGGCGGTACAGAAGTTTGGGTAGAGGATGTCTTGAATATCGGCGTAGATCCAGTTTATCTACTAGCTACCTTGAAAACCCGATTTCTCGCCGCTGGTGGAAAGTTATTAGAAAACACACCTTTTAGCGAAGCGATGGTTCATCCCGACGGGGTGATGGTAAATAACCAATTCAAAACTCGCTTATTAATCGACGCGATGGGACATTTTTCACCCATCACCCAACAAGCACGCCAAGGCAAAAAACCAGACGCACTGTGCTTGGTTGTCGGAAGTTGCGCTCAAGGTTTTCCAGAAAATAACTCAGGCGATTTATTATTATCATTTACATCTTTGCAAAATCAATGCCAGTACTTCTGGGAAGCCTTTCCAGCCAGGGATGGCAGAACCACTTACTTATTTACCTACATGGATGCAGAACCTCAACGTTTGAGTTTAGAAGCTTTATTTGAGGAATATCTGCGTCTGTTACCAGAATATCAGGGAGTGGAGTTAAACAAACTGAAATTTCAACGGGCACTATTTGGTTTCTTTCCTACCTATCGCCAAAGTCCGCTAAAAACCCCTTGGAATCGCATTCTCCCAGCCGGAGATAGCAGTGGTAGTCAATCTCCCTTGAGTTTTGGAGGTTTTGGGGCAATGGTGCGTCACCTCAAGCGTTTAACTTATGGCATTGACGAAGCGCTAGAAACAGAACAATTATCTGCAAAAGCGTTAACACTGCTGCAACCTTATCAGCCAAGTTTGACTGTTACCTGGTTGTTTCAAAGGGCGATGAGTGTTGGTGTAAATCAGAAAATTGCCCCAGATCAAATTAACCAATTACTCTCAGCAGTATTTGAGGAAATGCAACAGTTGGGTACGCCAGTGTTAAAACCATTTTTACAAGATATAGTGCAATTTTCGGCACTAACGCAAACACTGTTAAAAACTGGTTTATATCATCCTGGAATAGTTGTCAAGATAATTCCGCAAGTAGGTTTGGCAAGTTTGTTAGATTGGATGTTACATTACAGTAATTTAGGTGTATACACTGCCTTGCTTTCACTAAGTCCAATGCTAGAAACATGGATTAAGAATCAACCGAACGAACAACAATATTATTGGCATCGTTTGATTGATGCTTGTAAGTATGGTTCTGGCGGTGATTACTCAGATGAAACTTAGAATAATATCGGTGTGAGGATAACATGATAGAACGTAAATCTTCAGGAATAAAATACTTTGCAGTGCTGATTGGATTCTTGCGCGATCGCCAAGGTTTTCTAGAGGAAATTCGTCAAGGTACGAGATTACCAAATAAAATCATTTCGCTGCTAGTTTGCAGTTCCTTATTTATCGCTGCTTATGGTGGAATCATTGGTGCATACCATAGCTGGATGCAAGCTTTATCTTCTGCCATTAAACTCCCAGCCCTTTATTTAATCACACTTTTGATTTGCATCCCGACGTTGTTCTTTGCCAACATTATTTTTGGTTCCAAACGGAGTTTTGCCCAGCATTTAGCATTAGTCTTAACTGCGGTTTCAGTCACCAGCGTACTTTTATTTAGCTTTGCTCCAATCACGTTGTTTTTCTTAATTACCACCAATAATTACCAATTTTTAATTTTGTTAAATGTCTTTATCTTTGCCATCACTGGATTTATTGGTATTTCATCTTTATATCAAGCTACGAGTTTAGTTTTAGAACAAGATGATGAAGGTAGTAAAACCCGCCAGAAAATTTTGCAATTTTGGCTATTTCTTTACGCTTTTGTAGGCAGTCAGTTAGGATGGACTCTCAGACCGTTTTTTGGCACACCTGGTTCTGTTTTTGAACTATTTCGCGAAAGAGAGGGTAATTTCTATTTAAGCGTGATTAAATCTCTTAGCTATCTCTTTGGATTCCGTTAATTAATCGTTAGCAATTCCCCAAAATATACAAAATAAAAAAATATGCTGAAAAAGCAAAATCGCGGAATTCAACAATTTGGAGTTTTAGTTAATTTACTGCGCGATCGCCAGTCATTCTTAGAAGAAATTCGTCAGGGAATCAGATTACAAAATAAAATCAGTTCTCTGTTCGTAACTAGTTCTATATTTTTTGCCCTTTATGGAGCAATTATCGGTGCATCCCACAGTTGGGGACAGGCATTATCGGGTGCTATTAAGCTTCCGGTATTCTATTTAATCACACTGATTATTTGTTTCCCAACTTTGTTCTTTTTTAATGTTTTGTTTGGTTCTCGGAGCAGTATTTTACAGCATTTCGTTGTATTACTCACATCTGTGTCAGTGATTAGCGTACTTTTATTTAGCTTGGCACCCGTTACGCTATTTTTTCTTATAACGACACCCGATTCTTATCAATTTTTTAAACTGCTGAATGTGTTCATTTTTGGTATTACAGGTATATTTGGCGTTAAATTCCTGTATGAAGGAATGCAATTACTTTCTCAACAAGATGAAGTTGGTAAAAAAACCCGCACCACTATTTTAAGATCCTGGTTATTGCTTTACGCCTTTGTTGGTATGCAATTAGGATGGTTTCTCAGACCGTTTTTTGGTGCGCCTGACTCTAAATTTGAATTGTTTCGCGCAGTGAAAGGCAACTTTTATTTGGATATTGTAGCGGCGATTTCCGAAATTTTAGGTTTGCGTTAATCTCAGAAAAAGATAATTAGTCTAGTTTCCAGTGACAACTAATAGTTAATAAAAACCTAACTTGATCAAATTTTCCTCATTCCCAGGCAGCTGCCTGGGAATGCATTCATTGAGTCAGAGACTCAATAAACCTCTTACACAAATGCAAATTTCAAAGTCCCTCTCCCAAGCTTGGGAGAGGGATTTAGGGTGAGGGCTTTAAATATTCTTGTAATTGTTGAGTACGCAGTTTTGTAGTATCTTCCAAACAACCAAAATAAATGGTAGAGGCAATACTTCCACCCTCATAACTGCTTCTTTCAAACTCACAATTGGTATCTCGAAACTTGATCCATGCTAGTTGTGCCGCAATCAATTTTTGTTTTCTAGGCCTTTCTAATGAAGATATCACTTGTTGATAAACCTGATTCAGTTTTTTATCTGCATTCTGATAAGACAACTTCGTACATTCATTAATTGCTGCTTGAGTTTGAGGATTATTGCAGTTGAGCTTTTGAACTAAGCGCATTTCAGATAAATCAGGCGTTGTGCCTGCTATTGTCATGGCGAGGGGATTTAAACTGCTGAAAGTTAGTATGCTGGACAAAACTAGTAATAATTGACGCATAGCAAAATCTTTGTTCTTAAATAATATAGAAATTTGAGCTTTTTGGTGGTCTCGAACTCAGAATCAGAGTAGAAAGTGGTATGCTCCACAAAGAAGTGTCATGGTTTGCACGAAGCTTTCCCTATTTTGCCTACCAGTAAACTCCAGCGATGGAGTTTTGGTTAAAAGAAGAAGACAGCAACTGCATGAAATCGAAAGAAGATAAGCGATCGCTAGTATATATACTTATTGCATCATCCAGAGCAAGGGATGAAATTTTTATTTAAGCAAATAAAATATATATTTTTGTTAGAAGTATGATCTTTGTGTCTAAAATATTTTTATTATACGCCAAATACCGATAAAACTCTTGCATCGATCGTTAAAATAACTGTATTCTTTATATTGTTGAAAATTGCTTTTCACAAAAGCAATAACAAAGCACAATTTCAGCACATCGCAAAAAACATTGACTGGGCAAATCGATAAATGTCGATATCAAACCAAAATCTATGTATGCTGTTGTTGCTGGCATTATTGAGTAACAGGAGCAACTCTCAAAATGAAAAATTAAATATTTTGTTTATGCGTGTAGTGTAGCAAGGAATTCAAAAATTCTTACTATTCCCTATCTCTTACAGTCCATACCTAATTTGAATAGAGAAGAGTATTGGCTAAATTTTCAATCTTTTCATCTCTTTAATCGGGGCAAGAAATCTATTCTGTGCTGGCTGAGTTTGGGATTTCAAACTTATTTTATCAACGAATCAAGACCAGGAAAATTATGACCTCTTTAGATCCTAATTTTTTTGACATCCCGGACAAAAGCCTAATCATCATCGACCCAGCCGTTGATGACTATAAAAAGCTAAATGGCAACAACTTGGAAGTCATCTTTAAAGACGTAGTAGATCCAGAAGTAATAACAGTAACTTCAAAAGCAGAAAAACTACTGAAAGCTCCACCAAAGGAATTGTTAGCGCCTCCTGGTGATTTCAATCCTACATTACTACTGTTTTTTGCATCTGTGACAGTACTGGTGTCATCTCATTGCGGTTACTGGCTTTGGCAATGGCCAGACTGGCTGTGTTTTGTTTCTAACACTATTGCTTTGCATTGTGCTGGAACAGTAATTCATGATGCTTGTCACCAATCTGCTCACCGCAATCGAGTCATTAATGCCATACTAGGTCATGGTAGCGCCCTGATGCTAGGGTTCGTTTTTCCAGTGTTTACACGAGTACATTTGCAGCATCACGCTCATGTTAACCATCCCAAAAATGACCCAGATCATTTTGTTTCTACGGGTGGCCCGCTGTGGATGATTGCATTTCGATTCTTGTCCCATGAGGTGTTTTTCTTTCGACGGCGACTGTGGCGCAAATATGAGCTATGGGAATGGTTAATTAGCCGCTTAATTGTTGTTGCAATTTTTTATATCTCAGTTCAATATCATTTTTTAATGTACGTTCTCAATTTTTGGGTTGTACCTTCTGGTATAGTGGGATTAATACTGGGCTTATTTTTTGATTATTTGCCTCATCGTCCCTTTGTTGAACGCGATCGCTGGAAAAATGCTCGTGTATACCCTAGCCCAATTCTTAACATCCTGATTTTAGGTCAAAACTACCATTTAATTCATCATTTATGGACTTGTATTCCCTGGTACAAGTATCAGTCTACATACTATCTGATGAAGCCTTTGTTAGATGAAAAAGGCTGTTATCAAACTTCGGGGTTGCTACAAAAGAAAGACTTTCTAGAGTTTATTTACGACATCTTTGTAGGAATTCGCTTTTCTCATCAAAAAACTCAAAACCAAGATGAATTACAAAGTCTTAAATAAGCATTAACTCGTGAATTAGTCATTAGTTATATCATGTCCGCCAAATTACCCATAATAAAATAACCCCACCCCCAACCCCTCCCGAAAAGCGGGGAGGGGAGACAAAGCACAGCTTTGGCGGGGTGGGGTTCTTCGGGTTTAATAAGCAATCAAGCGGACATGATATTATTGGTCAATAACCAATATCTCGTTCCCAGTCTCCGACTGGGAACGAGGAAAAAGGCTTTTCACCCAGTCCCCAGTCCCCAGTCCCCAGTCCCCAGTCCCCAGTCCCCAGTCCCCAGTCCCTTGCTATATAACTATTTTATTTTTTGTAAATCAAAAAAACTGAACCAATCGGCCCGAGATTTTCTACATAAGTTTTCTGGTTGTAATACAATCCTGGAGACATACCTCCATCAAATAAAATCCCTTCTTGAATCTTACCTAAACAGTTATTGCTAGCAATACCTTCTAAGACATTATCAAACATATCTGGCAGTAACTCTTGATTAAGTTGAGATAATTCAATCTGAGAATTAGCTTTCAAGTCATTAACTAATAAGATTACATAGCCTTGATTCGTGATAGCTGCCAAAGAGCGATTAGTTGCATTTTTACAAGCAAATTCTCCCAAATCTTGACAAATATCTTTAAATTTACCTTGACGATAGAATCTGCCATTACCGCCCACTAAATTGTAATTGAGAATATCGTTCGTTCTTCTGCCAGCTTGAATAGTAGCCTGTCGCTGCTGGGGTGTACCTCCTGATATGCCAAAGGAAGAACGTTTATTTTTAAATGCTCCTGAATACTCTACGCCACGAGAAATATTTAAGCCTTGGGGTTTATCATCAGTATCTATATAGTCGGCATTAATTGCAGCAATGGGTAGCTGTCCGTTTAACTTGGCATTTTCATCAGCGATAAGTTCACGAAACTGTTTTGCTACATATTCTTTACGCAGTTTACCTCTACTATCTTTGGCGTAAAGTTTATGAGATAGACCAACATTAACTTTGAAATCTAATTCTGCTGATTTGGGATTAAAAATAATCACATTGTTAATACCTTTAGGATTTTTTTTACCTTGATTATTGGTTTTAAAAAAATCAATACTGAACTTGGCATCTTTGCCAGGGCAAGTTTTAGACGCTTTTGGAACTAAATTTGCTTCCATCTTTTGACAACCTGATAATAAGCTTGCACTGATTATCAAAATAAATAACAAAAATAATTTTTTTGTAAACATAATAATACAAAAAAAACCGCTACAGAATTACTATAGCGGGGAATAATTTAAAATTTCAGTCTGGAGTCAATCTCAGAACCAAAACTTAAGAGAACCATTCTAAGACAGCTTCTTCTTTGGTGTTGGTATTCCGAGATGGTGTCTCACGATTAAATTTCATCTGAATCGATCGGGTTTGCTCACCATCAGCAGCTACAGCCAAAATTGGGTAGTCAATTAAACCATCCTGGAAGGACATCTGGAAGCGGAATGTTCCATCTGGATTCAGCTTAATTGGACGGCCACCAATAGTTACAGTAGCATCGGGTTCAGTTGCACCGTAGACTATCAACTCAGCATCGGCAATTAACCAGAACTGGCGCGGACGCACTGGTACGGCGGAAGCCGAGAAGCCAACACCTGACATTCCTGCACCGGAAGCGGTTAAACCAGACACGGTGGGAGTTGCCCACAGACCCACACCTGATGGGAAAATGTAAGAGCTAATAGCTTGTTCGGGACGCACTGCACCTTGTTGGGAGCCGAAGATAGAGCCAGCAACCCGTTGTGCTTCGGCAGATTCTGCTAAACCAAATATTTCGTCGTAGATGGGGTTGCCGTTACCATTTACAACAACATTGCCATTGGCGGTAGCTGCAACTTTCTTGGCAGGAGGAACTAGTTCGTACTGAGTTTTGCCACGTAAATCTTCTTCAAAATTTACAGTCACGAAGACATCCTCAATCCAGTCAGAAGGATAGACAGGAGGAATGTGTACTTTACTAGAACGAGCTAGTACTAACCAGCGACCATCAGCAGCACGATAGCCGATATCGATCGTATAATCGCGATCGCTAACTGGAACTGGTAAATACCATTCTCTAGCTAGTTCATCAGCGGGATATTCTTGAATGCTATGTGGGCTTTGGTATTCGATATCGATGTCGGTGACATCATAAATCCGTAGTGCCAGTTGTTGTCCGCCTTGCCGACGCAGTTCCTCTTTGTGTTCATTGGGAACATCCCAGTAAGTGTAAGCCCATTGAGGATCGCGCGGTAAAAGTACAATCCGGCTTTCACCATAGCCAGAAGGCAAATCTGCCAGTCCTTCATCAACATCAGCTAAAGATCCACCAGTACGATCTTCCTGACCTAATTCAAACTTTGCAGCTTCCACGGTTTCTTGTGCCTCCAATGAACGAGATGGACTGAGTAAGTTTTTGCTACGCTGGACTTCTTGTATTGATGTCAGCAGTTGTGATTTACGCATTCGGCTATAGCGAGAGATACTATATTCGCTAGCAACTTTGCGTAGTTGGCGTAAGGTCATCTCCTCTAGTGGCGGGCGTTCTTTTGCCATTAATTTGGCCTCCAGTAGTTTAAGCGGTAAATGATTTCCCCTGGTTAAAGAATGCTATGTAAAATCTCATCCATTCCAGATGAATTTCTTATTCCTGACTCCTGGTTTTGCCCAGTTTTTAAGTTTTTTAATCTGTTTTTAAATTGAGCCAACATCCTTTCAATTCCTCATAATGCTGAAATTAGCATTTCTTTGGGATCGGAGGATTTCTGTTTGTTAAGTCTATATTAACCACTAAGCATATCTAGGGATCAAGGGGTCAGAAGTAGGTTTTTTGACTGTTTCACGAATTTATCAGCCCTTCTGGGATCTTATTGTCATGAAATTATGACAATTACAGCTACCTATGGACAGAATGTCATGAAATATTGACATTGCTTTCTGAGTTAGCCAAAAACCCCAATTCTTGAAGAAGAATTCAGAAGTCAGAATTTATGAGCAAAGCCAAAGACGCTGCACTATCAACTCTTTGGTTCAAAATAGCCAACTGATTTCTGGTGACTAACGCCTTTATTCAGTTTCGTTAAGCGATCGCCTTTTTCACCCACTCTTCATGTGAAATTAAGTCCCAAGATAGTGTGTAGCCCACCATAGAAGAACTTAAGCTTGGCATATAAGTTTAGGGTTTAAGGAAATAGTTATGAATAAGGAAACAGTTCCTAGTCAAGCTGAAAAGTCTAATCCAGAAGGCGATCCATCAGAATTAAGTCCAGAGGTACTAGACAAAATCAAACACCCTGCAAGAATAGATGATGTTATTCGAGAGCAATCACCACAAGAACGTAGAAGTAACCCAGCTTTAGTACCAGAAATGATTGACGATCCATCTGATAATGATTGATTGGGTTTGCAAAACAGTAATCGAAAAGCTCAGATTCGCTACTTTGTAGAGAAGTAGCGAATCTTGTTAGTAATGTGTTGTTATTCAAGATTATGTAGTTATTCTCGATTATTTTTACCCCACCCTAACCCTCCCCTTATAAAGGGGAGGGAACCGGATTTTCTTGTTTCCCCCCTTTATAAGGGGGGATTAAGGGGGGTAATAATTTGAATAACACAACATAGCACTTTTCAAACATCCTCTAAGCTTTATTTATAGATATTTTGTAAGTGTGTTCGTATATACATTTGCCTCATGAATAACGGAAGGCTAAATTATCATTGTCATCTATACTAAGTTAGATTCTGGAAAGTTAAAGTTTATAACCAGGGTTGTATATACAGGAGCGATTATAAAGTCATTTAATAAAATATTACTGATTTAGTGAAAGATAGTATTTATACCAATTATTTTGAAGATGCACATAAGATTCTAAATAATTTTCCTAATACCAGCAAAGTTTCCAAATCTCAAAACGAACAAAACTAACGTCTGGTGAAAATTATTAATCGAAATAAATTCAGGAATTACACAAAATCATAAAATAGCATAGACGCACCGCAAATGCGTCTTATTGGCGCAGCCTCTCCTCGAAAATACAAGCAGCTTGCCACAAAGTTCTTGCGTAAGTCCTGATATTGTGAAACCATAAATTGTAACTTGCTGATACAACTAACTAATTTGTCTCTAGCCTCACTCCAGAAAAATTACTGGTAGTACTAACAATCATGACGCGATCGCCAAATTCAGAAAACAATCAGGAACCATCTAATCGTCGTCTGTGGCTCCTGCTTTTAGGACGTACCAGTTTGGCTCTAGGTGGGGTTTTACTAATTGGAATTATAGTTGGTGCTTGGTGGGCTAGAAACTATGTATATAAAGATTTAGCACCGTTAGTACAGCAAAATCTTGAGCAATTACTGGGGCGTCCAGTAAAAGTTGGGAACGTTGAACGTTTTTCGCTTTCTAGTCTGAGATTTAGCTCTCTATCGATACCAGCCACTCCCACCGATGCAGATCGGGTGGTAGCAAAAGCTTTGGATGTGCAGTTCTCGCCATTGCAACTTCTTCTTAGCCGAAAATTAGCATTAAATGTCACCTTAGTTCAACCCAATGTCTACATTCAACAAGATAAAGATGGTCGTTGGGTGACAGCCCAAGTTAAGGCTGGAGAGGGACAAGGTTTTATTCAAACTGAGTTGCAGTCACTTCAAATTCAAGATGGCAATGTAGAGTTAATGCCATTCACTGCACTGACTAAACCCAAAGGCTCAGTCATATTAGATCGAGTTGGTGGTATTGCCCGATTTTCCGATCGAAATCAAAGGATCGGTTATGACTTCAATACTCAATTCACTAGGGGAGGCGCTGCTAAAATTGTTGGCGAAACCCAAGTAAAAGCTCAACAAACTAACCTGCAACTTTCAGCCCAAAATTTACAAGCATCCGATATCACTAGATTAATTCAGTTGCCGATCGCTCTGCAAGCAGGGTATTTAAATGCTGACTTAGGAGTTCAGATTCCACCCAAACTTTCAGACATCGCAATTACGGGAACAGCTACAGCTAATCAAATCACCGCGAAAATCCAAAATATTCCTCAGCCGGTTTCTAATTTTAATGGGAAATTTCTATTTCAAGGTCAGACAGTTACTTTAGATAATCTGAGTACAAACTTTGGTAAAATTCCCATTCAGGCTAATGGAACAATCAATACTCAAACAGGTTTTAATGTTTCTGCTCTGATAAAACCTGTTACTGCGAAAAATATCTTAGATACATTGAAAGTAAATTCGTCAGTTCCAGCTAGTGGCGAAATTCAGGCAAAAATTCAGGTAGGCGGCGCACTTGAGCAACCAGTAGTCAGCGGTACAGTAAGTAATACCAAACCGATTCAAGTCGATCGCGTTCAATTTAATACTATCAACACTGATTTCCGCTTGAATGCATCCAAAACTGCATCTCAACTTACTGTCTCCAATCTGAAAATAGTCCCCGCCGCTGGTGGTGAAATTACCGGCGGCGGTCAAGCTAATTTGGGAGTTAAAGATGGGGTAATATTTAATGCTCAAGCTGATGGAATATCAGGAGATATACTAGCACGCAGCTATGGCGTTACTCTACCGATCGCAGTGGGGAATGTTTCCGCAAAAGCTCAAATTTCTGGCTCACTTCGCAAACAGCCTTTAAAACTTGATGTTTCCAATGTTCAGATAACGCCGCCAGCCGGGGGACAAATCACCGCCAATGGTCAAATTCAATTGGCTCCCCAAGGTGAAGTAGGCGTAGATATTCAAGCTCAAGGTATCCCAGGAAATGCGATCGCTCAAGGTTACGGCATTTCAACTCCGATTAATGTTGGTGGTATATCTGCGAACGCTAAAATTTCTGGTTCTTTGGGTACACCGTTAAATGTCAACGTTTCTCGCGTTCAAGCAAATCCAGAGGTGGGAGGACAAGTCACAGCTAGCGGACGAGTTCAGCTTGCACCTCAAGGTAGGGTAGCGTTGAATGTGCAAGCACGAAATTTACCAGGGGATGCGATCGCCAAAGCCTACAATTCCTCACCCTCCATTACCATTGGGAATGTCTCGGCAAATGCTGATATTTCAGGCACTCTGAGCAATCTGCAAACAGTAGCGCGGGTGCAAGCGCCTAGTGCCACCTATCCCACTAGTGGACGAGTTGTTGTTACCAAACAAGGAGAGAATATCGTCTTTCCCGATGCGGTTGTGAACGTCGCCGGTGGGACAATCACAGCTCAAGGTCAACTTGCACAACAACGCTGGCAAGGATCTGTCAAAACTTCTCAAATTCAACTCAACCGTTTCTCACCACAACTGCGAGGACGGCTGAATAGCAATATTCAGTTAGCAGGCACAACCCAATCTTTCCAACTTGCAGATATTCGCGCCGCCGGACAAATCAGCCTTCCCCAAGGAGTAGCACAGCTGGCAAAACCGCTGACTGCAAGATTTCAGTGGAATGGACAGCAGATTATCGTTGAAAACGCAACTACCGCAGGATTTACTGCTAATGGTGCGATCGCTATTCAGTCTCCCCCAACTGGCGCACCCCAAATTGCCGGATTTGATTTAAATGTACTGGCGCAGAATTTCAACCTACAAAATACTGGTTTTAAAGTTCCTGGGGACGTAGCAATAGCAGGGCGACTTGATTTTAATGGAAAAGTTACAGGAACTCCAGATGTACCCCAAGCTAATGGGAATATCCGGCTGCGGAATTTCAATGTGAGTAACTTGGCGTTTGACCGACTTTTAACTGGAAACGTGAATTTTCAAGGCGGACAAGGAGGAAGTCTGCGATTAGCTGGGGAACAAGATCGGATTGCGCTTAACTTAGGCGCAGATTATCGTCCTACTTCATTTTTAGTTAAACGCGATGAAGCAGTTACTACGGGTAGAACTGAGGGAGATAACTTGATAATCAACGCCCAACAGTTTCCCATTGCTCTGGTTGGCGGCTTTTTACCTAACAATCAATTGAAACCTCTGGGGGGGCAATTATCGGGTAATTTAGTTGTCAATCTGAATAATTATGCCATTGCGGGAGATGTGGCGATCGCAGCACCTCGCGTTGCCAGAGTTGCAGCCGATGAATTTCGCGGCAACATCAATTATGCTGATGGTACAGCTAGCTTGGCTAATGGTCTATTGCGGATTGGCGATAGCAACATCGCTCTCAGTGGTAATGTGCAAGCAGGGAATGACCCGCAATTTCAATTCCAAGCTAATTTTGCCGAAGCGAAAATCCAGAGACTCTTACAAGCATTTAATATCTTCGATTTTAAAGACCTCAGTACCGGGTTGCAGCCTCCGACGTTAGCAGGAGCCGAAGTACTGGAAACTGAGCCTGTCAGTTTGCCGGATGCAGATTTGAAAACACAGTTAGCATATTTCTCGAATATTACAACAGCGATCGCCAAAGAACAGCAAGTAGAGAAAAAACAAACCGCATCTTTACCCAGCCTTGCAGAATTAACAGGTGCTTTAAGCGGAGCAATTACAGCCAATGGCTCGTTAAAATCTGGGTTGAATGTTGGCTTTAATTTTCAAGGTGCTAACTGGCAATGGGGTAATTATTCCATCAATCCAGTCGTTGCTCAAGGTACTTTCGCCGATGGTATCGTCACCCTTTCACCCTTGAGTGTGGGGATAAATCGAGGACTAGTGGCGTTTTCAGGACAGTTAGGAACTGAGCAAGTATCTGGAAAGTTGAATGTAGCCAGTCTGCCTCTATCACTTTTAGAGCCTTTTATCGAAAAATACCCCGTAGATATCACTGGTAATGTAAATGCTGATGCCACTTTAGCAGGTAGTTTGCAAGACCCCAGAGTTCAAGGGAAAGTGGCGCTAGCGAATGCGACCCTTAACAAACAACCCGTGCGAACAGGAGAGGTGAACTTTGATTACAACAAAGCTCGCTTGAATTTTGATAGTACCTTACTAGTAACAGGAACCCAGCCAGTTGCAATTACAGGTAGCGTACCTGCTCCTTTGCCTTTTGCCAAAGTGCAACCTGATAGCAATCAAATCAACATCGACGCCAATGTGCAAAATGAAGGATTGGCACTGTTAAATCTGTTGACCAACAATCAAGTCGCTTGGGTAGACGGTCAAGGAAAAGTAGATTTAAATGTTCAAGGTACTTTAACCGAACCAATTATCAACGGCAACGCCACATTTAATAATGCAACTTTTAGCGCTCAAGCCTTATCCGATCCTCTCACGAATGTCACAGGAACAGCACTATTTAATGGTACTACGGTAAGCGTTGAAAATATCCAAGGTAATTACAATCAAGGGCAAGTCACTGCATCAGGCATCTTGCCAATTTTTGATGCTCAACAAGCCGCAGCGAATCCCCTGACAGTATCAATCGCAGACAAACTCAATTTTAAGCTTGCAGGACTGTATGAAGGTGGTGTTGGTGGCGATGTCGTGATTCGCGGCACAGCCTTAAAACCTGTAATTGGCGGAGAGATTCAACTGAGTGATGGTCAGGTAATTATTGGCAACTCGCCTACTACGGCTAAAAAATCAGCAGCTACAGCAGAGTCTAACACTAAGGTCATAAATCTAGATAGACAACAGGTTAACCCTAACGCCACACCGACAGCAGAGAATAACCCTAACTCAGTAGCTACAGTGGATGGAAGCACTAACCCAGTGGTTACAGTGGATGGAAGCACTAACTCAGTGGCGACAACAGACGCAAGCACTAGCGCTGCAACTCCACCCAACTTACCTGTAACGTTTGCAGATTTAAAGTTGATTTTAGGCAAAGATATTCGGGTTACAACTCAGTCCCTACTCAGCTTTGTACCAGGAGGAGCGGCATTAAGTCAGCCCCTATTGAGGTTTGACGCAACAGGCGACTTGACCATTAATGGTACATTAGCCAAACCGCTTCCTGAAGGAGTCATTCGTTTGACAGGAGGACGACTGAGCTTATTTTCCACTGAGTTTACCTTGGCGCGGGGCTACGAACAAACTGCGCGGTTTACTCCAAGTCAAGGACTTGACCCGACTTTGGATGTCCGACTGACGGCAATTGTACCGGAAGCATCAGCAAGGAACACTCAAACTTTGGAATCACCATTGTCTTCTGAAGTCAGCGATGTTTCTGTAAACAACTTTGGGACTTTACGTAGCGTTACCGTTCAAGCGAGGGTGAACGGCCCAGCTAGCAAATTGGGTGACAATCTAGAACTGACGAGCGAACCTAGCCGTAGCAAAGGAGAAATAGTTGCTTTGCTGGGTGGCTCAATTCTGGGTTCTTTCGGTCAAGCAGATGCAGGCCAAGGGCTGACTAATTTCGCTAGTTCTACCATTTTAGGTAGTTTACAAGGAACTATCACTGCGATCGGACAAGCTGTTGGTTTCAGTGAATTTCGGATATTTCCGACTCCATCGATTAATAATGATGAATCAAAAACATCAAGAGCTTCAATTCTGAATTTATCAGCGGAAGGTGTGTTTGATATTAATAAAAATTTCTCTGCCTCTTTATCACGCGCTCTTTCTAGCGATGAATCTTTCCGTTTCAATGTCCTCTATCGAGTCAATGACGAAATTCTGATGCGAGGCTCAACTGATGTGGGGGATGAAAATCAACTCCAAGTTGAGTATGAAACTCGATTTTAGATTGCTGTATTAGCATTGTCAGCCGACACAATCCCATTGTTAGTCGAAACAATCACATTGCTGGTCGATAAACTAACTAATTACCTGGACAGGATATCACTCAATACTGTTTGGTCAAGGCAAGAGACGGCGATTTATCGCGTCTTTGACGAGCAATAATTTTCATCAAAAAACCTTAACCGAACCGTATTGGATATCACTGATGATTAAGCTGTTGGTTTGGATCTTCCTGATTTGTTACCACAGGTGATGCTGCTGTCTCCACACTTTTTTCTTGGGCTTGTATTTCCAGTAGTTGGGGAATTGTCACAAATTTATAGCCTTGGGCTTTTAAACCTGCGATCATTTCTGGTAAAGCCTTGACAGATTTAGAACGGTTGCCGCCTCCATCGTGCAGCAGGACAATTGCACCGGGTTTTGCATATTTCAGCACATTTTTAACCAGCCCTGGAACTTGAGGCGAACGACGTTCAGCATCTCCCGATTGTTCTGACCACATCATGACAGCGTATTTCTCGTTTCTGGCATATTCGGCTAGCCCATTGTTCAGAAAGCCCCCAGGAGGACGAAATAGAGTAGTTTTCTCTCCAGTAGTCTTGTAGATGATTTCTGCTGTACGATCGATTTCACTAGCCGCAGTAGCTAAGTCCATATGACGATACCAATGATGCCATGTGTGATTACCAATTATGTGACCATCAGCAGCCACTTGCTTGGCAACTTGAGGAAAATATTTCACCATTTCCCCGATCATGAAGAATGTGGCTTTGATATCATTTTTCTTCAAGATTTCTAAAATCTGTGCTGTATTTTTGGGGCTGGGGCCATCATCAAAAGTTAGGGCAATAACTTTCTCATTCGGTTTTAGTTTCCCTTGATAAACGATTGCTCCCTGAAATGCCTTTGGCACTTCATTCATCTGTTCTGTAACTGGATTTATATTCTGTGCATCTGCACTCATCAACTTGTTATGACTCGCTTTAGCACTCTCGCTTTTTGGCTTGAGAATTCCTAACAAATGCTCAAATCCGCTTGTGGTTAAAAGCAAGCTGATACCTAAACTACTAGCACCAGTAACCAATAAAACAATTATTATTTTCAGTAACAAAGATAATTTACGACTAGACACATTAAATCTCCTCAAATATTAGTTATTGGGGATTGGTTTCTCCCTGATGTTCCCATACCTTATATCATGTCCGCGTGATTACTTATTAAACTGGAATTACCCGGACTTGATATTATTCCTAGCCTGTTGTAATTAATATATCTACTGCTGAAAGAAAAAAGAAAACAATAAAATACCTTGAAACATTCCAGCTAAAGGATGTCTCAATTTAGTTAGTACTAATTTGCCACCCAGATACCCTGAATAAAATAACACTCAGTAAATTTAGCTGACCAGTAGAGCCAGCAATGATAGCAGTATAACCGTAACCTGGAGAAATGCTAGGTAGTCGTTATTCACTATTTGCTTCGGGGAGGGGTTGGGGGTGGGGTGCTTTTACTACGGGGAATTTAACGGACATCATATCAGGTACAAGTTATATCATGTCCGGTTAATTAGTTATAATTTCCGTCATCTATGCAGAAACCGGAAAACCCTCTTTCCCCCTGCCCCCTGCCCCCTGCGTTCTTAATGATAAGTCTTTCACCGGACATGATATTATATCATGTCCGGTTAATTAGTTATAATTCCCGTAATCTATGCAGAAACGAGATAAATTCCTCTTTCTCCAACTAAGAAGCCCCCAGCAAGAACTGCGGGATTAATGATAAGTCTTTACCGGACACGATATTAGTTATGGGCGCATAGCTAGCTGTAAGCCCATACTTCACGCAATTGAAAACATGTATAGCAAGGGACTGGGGACTGGGTGAAAAGCCTTTTTGTGTCTAAATTTTATCATCTGTTAATGTCCTAACCATTTTGGCTGTTGCCATATAATTCAGTAGCGCCGAAAGTCAATACTGCGATACTACGAACAATGTTGTTTATTGATTGGTGTATGCTAATTACTTGTGGCTTGCCAGTGCTATGGCAACAATGAAGAGATGTTGGCTAGATGTCAAATCGAAGGGCAAATTTGCTTGGACTTTTAATTGAAGCGAGAACGTTGTTGACGACGTTGTTTGTGCCTAGCAATTGCTTTACGCTTCTCTTTTTCTATCGGCGTCTCAAAGTGACGCTTTTTTCTCATATCTTGGAAAATTCCTGCTTTAGAAACTTCCCGTTTAAATCTTCTCAAGGCTGATTCAATACCTTCATTCTCTCCTAGAACTACTTGTGTCATTCTCATTCCTCCTTAATATGGATGAATAGTTCAAGACTAGATACCAAATAAAATATTCCAGCAGAATGGAGCCTTTGGCTTTATCTGCTGGAGACTCTAAATGTGAAATTTTCAGGAATCGACTTAGTAGCGATTGTTGTTGCGGCGGGCATTATTACCGCCACCCCAGCTACCGCGAGAGGAGTTGCTTCTTTCCTCACGAGGTTTAGCTTTGTTCACTTTCAAATCACGTCCCATCCACTCAGCGCCATCAAGTGCATCAATGGCAGCTTGTTCTTGTGTGTCTGATTCCATTTCCACAAAAGCGAACCCACGCGGCCGGCCTGTTTCCCGATCTGTGGGGAGTTGAACACGGTTTACTGTTCCGTATTCTGCAAAAGCCTGCTTTAGGTCATCTTCTGTAACCTGATAGGACAGGTTTCCGACGTAAATTGACATAGAAATCTCCGAATTCAGGGAGTGTAGAGAGTTAAATTCGGAGAGACGGTTTTTAGAAATCAAAACGAGTTACTCAACCGAAAATAATCTTTATGTCCATGAGTGTAGCACAGCATTCAGCCTTTGAATATTGTCTGATAGTGAATTTTATTCACAAATCAAACCTTTAAGGACGGTTTGCAGACTTTCTAAAGACTGGCTTTTTTTCGGTTGTACTATATCAAGTTACACTTTTAATCGGAAATCGTAATTAACTCGCGATCGCCCAGATATTTAGTGTTTTCAAAATTAAGCTGTGGACTAACAGGTAAAGATTATTATTCGTAATCAGATTAATCATACCACGATCGACTGTTTTAAAAGCAAATTAAAGCAAATTAAAAAATATTCATCATCCAGTATCCCGTTAGCTATGGTCAAACTGCGCTAGGATACCTTCTGCTTTTTTACATAGTAATTCGTGATATTCACCATTACTAGCTAGCAAACCTCCCCATTGATTGATATCACCAGTGTTATACTCCAACGGAGTCCCGTCGAAGTGGGTAAATTTACCACCCGCTTCTGTTAAAATCAATTCTGGAGCGGCTATATCCCAGTCTTTGGGCGCAGACTTGCCGGAAAGGGAAATGTAGATATCTGCTTGTTGCTCGATAATGGTGGCGATTTTGCAGCCTACACTACCCACAGATTTCTGATTTTGACAGGGTAAATTTTGTAGCAGATGATCTAACCGTTGGTTGCGGTGAGAGCGACTAACGACTAAGATTAAATCCTCAATTCGTTTACCTGAAGACACTTGTAAAGGAACAGATTCGTTACAGGTTTCTACAAATGTACCCCCGCCTTTGGTAGCGTAATATAACTTTTGAGCCTCTGGTACTGCCACCACTGCCAACACTGGGCGTGTTTCTTTGACTAAAGCAATGTGAACTGCATAGTCGCCAGTTTTTTTGATAAAATCTCGCGTGCCATCCAAAGGGTCAATTATCCATACCCAAGGGGCAGAAGCCTGTATACCACTACTTGACGATTGATAAGTTTCTTCGCTGATGTAAGCAAAATCTTCGTTACCCAAAGTTGCTTGTAGCCTCTGCAAAATGTATTGACTTACAGCTACATCGGCAACAGTGACAGGCTCATTCTGCTTATATTGGATTTCTAAATCAGGGTCTTTTGCTGTGCCGTGGTAATACGATCGCAGTATATCTGCTGCGCCCCAACCTACCTCACGAGCGATCGCTAATATTTCTTGTAAATCTTTCATTAATTTGGCCTATCTAAAAATATGCATAACGTGATTAGGGGCGCACAGCGATACTTAGTTTAACTAATTACAAATTACGAATTACGAATTACGAATTATCTTAAATCCATCCAGCGCCGAGTACCAAAAAATTTACAGGAATCAGCAGCAATATTAGCTGCCAGTGCCAGTGCATCAGTAAAGCTTTGGCTTAAAATGTAATGACAAAAAGCACCGTGGAAAATATCTCCAGCCCCTAACGTATCAACTGCTTGAATCTGCGGCACATCTACGATACCAGTTTTAGTGCCACTCAAGTATTCAATTGGTTCTTGTCCGTGGGTAATGGCGATATGAGGAATGTCAAATCCACTGAGATAGCTAAATACGTCTTCTCCAGTCTGGCAGTTGGGGGGATAAAAATTAGCTGAACAGATAGCGTAATCTACAAACGGTAGAATTTGCTCAAATCCAGGCTTCCAACTACCACCATCGATCGCTACTGGGATATTATTGGCTTTAGCCATTTGAGCTATGGAATCACCAACCACCATCTGATGTCCATCAATCAGTACGATATCGACATTCTGCAAAATATCTGGCGGGATAGAGGCGCTGCTAGCTTGAGTTTTGACAGCATTGATCGAAACCACAGCGCGTTCACCTGTAGCTTGAGTGACAATAATCGAAGATACAGGCGGTACTAAATCAGTAGTAGGCTCAAGGTCTGCGATCGCAACTTTGTAATTTGCCAAGTCATCTCGAATCAGCTGCGTCATTGGGTGAGAACCTACTACACCTAAGACTGTAGACTGATTTCCTAAATAATTGAAAGTTACAGCCGCGTTTGTTGCTGGGCCCCCTGCCGCTACAGTATAGTCAGTAGCGACAATCTTCTGATTATTCTTAGGGGGAGAGTCAGCAAGGTAAATCAAATCTAAAGTTACTAAACCTACAAATAATCCACGATTCATCTGCTCTTTCGTTCAAAATTCAATTGGAGAATTCTGGCTCACTTCGACTCCTTTCGACTTCGCTCAAGGCAAGTCGCTCAGTGACCTCCTGACTCCTGAATTCTTTCTTGGTAAATGGATATGGCTCTTGGCGACTGACAACTTCGATTACTGTCTTTAACCAATCAATATAAGTTTCTTCTCTTCGGATGATCAACTCCAGCACCAGCCTTTGCATCACCTGGTTGCGGTTGGCAGATTCATCACCGATTGATGGCAAATCGATGGTTTCACATTCAGCCAGCTTTTTGCTTCGAGCCGCTAATTGTTGCTTTAGTAGGTCAATGATGGTTTCATTCGACAACTGATCTGCAAAATGCAACTGGACGAGTAAAGGTTCTCTAATAGTCGGTAAGGGCTGATGAATCCCTAGCCATCGCCTAAATTCCGCTTTCCCTAGCTCCGTCACACTGTAGACTTTGCGGTTGGGGCGATCGTGTTGAATCTCAATGTTACAGGTAATCCAGCCTTGCTCAACTAGCTTATCGAGAGTTCTGTAAATTTGTGCCTGATCTGCTGGCCATAAATGGGCAATGCATTGATCGAAGCAGCTCGTTTTGAGGTCGTAGCCCGTCATTTCTTGCTGCTGAAGAAGACCTAAAATTACATTTGCTAGCGACATGAAGATGGTTTTCCCATAATTGATATTTTCTCGCTCGGTTCTACACTGTGTACTTCTTATAATTTTATGCTAATATATGATTAATCAGATATAAGACATAACGGTTATAAAAAGATATGCTCATTATAATGCTTCTTAGCAAGGAAACCAAATAGATAAAAAACTCCATTCACCAGGGCATGGGGGAGAAGAAGGGAATAGGTTAAAGGTTACAGGGTACAGATTATTCCCTATCACCTGTTATCTGTCACTTCTTCCCCAATCCCAATACCCAATTCTCAATGCTTAGAAATTACTTAAGCCATTGAAGACTATTGTAACGAGAGGATAAGTAACATTGACTTCTAACACACTTACAGAAAGAATACGTCAGCATCAATATCTGCGTGATTTACGAAACAAATTACTCCACCTTCACAAGATGTTGCTGGAGACAGAACGCATTGCCTACGAACAGATTAGCGGACGAGTATCAAGTGCAGAACTTCTTCAGCTAGTTATCGCTCACGAACAATTTGCTTGGCTACATCGCATTTCTGAGATGGTTGTGCAAGTTGATGAAATGCTCCAAGCAGATGAACCGATATTGTTGGACGATTTCCAAAAATTGATTGCTGATGCCCGTACACTCATTGTACCGTTAGAGACCGGTAATACCTTTGAGAGAAAGTATTACAACGCTCTCCAGCGCGAACCTGGTGCTGTGTTGGCACACGCGGAGATATCCAAATTTCTCACGTCTAAGGTTTGATTGCTAATTTACCCAAACAGTGCTGAGTATAAAAGTAAGAATTGTACTCAGCACTTGGGCACTCATCAACCAACTGCCACCAAAGGCTGAGGTATTTTGGCTTTATGGCATATCGATTGTCCTGTCACGTCGATTAATGACTAACGATCCATTCGCACCAGTTATCGGACAACAGCAAGCCATAGAATTACTCACTCAGGCTGTCAGACAAAACCGGGTTCCTCCAGCCTACTTATTTGTGGGGCCAGATGGTGTAGGCAGGAGTTTAGCAGCCAGATGCTTTGTGGAATTGCTATTTTCTAATGGGATGGGAGTTACTGCATCTTTACAAAACCGTTTGCGTCAGGGGAACCATCCAGCTTTATTGTGGGTGGAACCAACGTACCAATATCAGGGACAACGATTAACAGCAGCAGAAGCAGCCGAAAAAGGACTGAAGCGTAAAGCACCGCCTGTAATTAGACTAGAGCAAATTCGGGAAATTACCGAGTTTTTAGGTCGTCCGCCTTTAGAAGCGCCAAGGAATGTGGTAGTGCTGGAAGAAGCCCAAACAATGGCTGAAGCCGCAGCCAATGCTTTACTTAAAACCTTGGAAGAACCGGGACAAGCAACGTTAATTTTGATTGCACCGACACTTGAATCTGTGTTGCCGACTTTGGTATCACGCTGTCAACGCATTCCTTTTTATCGCTTAAATGCACAGTCTTTAGCTGTTGTACTCACACAAACAGGGCATCAGGAAATTTTGCAAAATCAGGCAGTATTGAGCATAGCAGCTGGTAGTGCGGGAAGTGCGATCGCATCTTACAAGCAATTACAAGCTATTCCTGATGAGTTACTCGGAGACTTGAAAAAAGCGCCTAAATCTTACCGTAACGCCTTAGAGTTAGCCAAAAAAATTGATAAGGATTTAGATACAGAAGCACAACTGTGGTTAGTTGATTATCTTCAGCAATTTTACTGGCAGCAGTGGCATCAACCTAGTATCATTAACCAGCTAGAAGAATCTCGAAAATACTTGCTTGCTTACGCTCAACCGCGACTAGTTTGGGAATGTCTGCTTTTATCTGTGTATCAAAAATCAAATTCTATTTCTTCTACTCATCGCTGAGTGCGATTGTATTTCTATAGTTCCTCATCAAAGCCTCAGTACAATATTTAATTAATTCGTAGCAAAATAAATTAGGTAAAAACTCTGCGTTACTTTGCGTTTACTTTGCGTCCCTCTGCGTTTCAAAATATTACAATGTCTAGTTCATCCTCTATCGTCAAGTTCATAGCGAGTGAAGGTATTGTAATAAAAGCGATTCCTGGATAAAACAAAAAGTTTATATGACCTCAGTTTCTCCTCACAAAAAAGCCAGAGCCTTAAAACCTACTAGCCGCCGCCCAGCCAAAGAACTCTGTAGCGAGTGTGGGCTATGCGATACATATTATATTCACTATGTCAAGGAAGCTTGCGCTTTTATTAATCAGCAAATAGGCGAACTTGAAGAAGAAACACACACGCGATCGCGCCATCTTGAAAACCCCGATGAACTCTACTTTGGCGTTCATCAAGACATGATAGCGGCCAAGAAACAGCAGCCCATCGAAGGCGCACAATGGACGGGTATTGTGAGCAGCATTGCCATTGAAATGCTGAATCGCGGCTTAGTTGAAGGTGTAGTCTGCGTGCAAAACACCAAAGAAGACCGCTTTCAACCGATGCCCGTCATCGCCCGGACTCCAGAAGAAATACTAGCAGCACGAGTAAATAAACCAACACTTTCTCCGAACCTTTCCATATTAGAACAGGTGGAAAAATCGGGAATGAAGCGGCTGTTGGTAATTGGTGTTGGTTGCCAAATTCAGGCATTACGAGCCGTAGAAAAACAACTTGGTTTAGAAAAGCTGTATGTTTTGGGTACGCCCTGCGTAGATAATGTTAACCGCGCCGGACTGCAAAAATTCTTAGAAACCACCAGCCGATCGCCTGATACAGTTGTGCATTACGAATTTATGCAAGACTTTCGGGTTCACTTCAAACATGAAGATGGCTCATCAGAAACCGTGCCTTTCTTTGGCTTGAAGACTAACAAACTCAAAGATGTGTTTGCCCCATCCTGTATGAGTTGCTTTGATTACGTCAACTCCCTAGCCGACTTAGTTGTTGGTTACATGGGCGCAGCCTTCGGCTGGCAATGGATTGTAGTTAGAAATGACACTGGTAAGGAAATGCTAGATTTAGTGAAAGACCAGTTAGACACCCAACCAGTAACGTCTAAAGGCAACCGAAAAGAAGCCGTACAACAAAGTATTCCCGCTTACGATAAAGGCGTTACCCTGCCGATGTGGGCAGCAAAACTGATGGGTGTGGTAATCGAAAAAATCGGCCCCAAGGGTCTAGAATATGCGCGATTTTCCATTGATTCTCACTTTACCCGGAATTATTTGTATGTAAAGCGAAATCATCCAGAGAAATTAGAAGCGCACGTTCCAGAGTTTGCCAAGCGTATTGTGGGGCAATATAAATTACCAGAATAGAAGAGGGATTGGGGACTGGGGATTGGGTATTGGGGATTGGGCATTGGGCAAAACAGTGTTGAGTAATGAGTAATGAGTGCTGAGTTAGGAGTTATTCTCCCCCTGCTCCCCTGCTCCCCTGCTCCCCTGCTCCCCTGCTCCCCTGCTCCCTCTCACTGCTGACTCAACTCGATAATATTCCCATCCGGGTCTTGAGTGAACAGGGCAGCGCGACCGGAAGCGCTAGCTTGAATGGGATAATTATGATTGAGGAATTCCTGTTTGGCGGCGTTTAAGTCAGTTACAGTGAAGGCGACGTGGGGATTACGTCCCCATTTTTGGTTTGGGTTTTCCGTGGGGACAGTGGTTGAAACTATCAGGTGAATTTGATAGTCACCGACTTGATACCATGCACCAGGGTAGTTTAGAGAACGATCTATTTTGGATAATCCCAATACTTTGCCATAAAAATGTTCAGAGCGTTCTAAGTCAGTCACAAGAATCGCTGTATGGAGACTTTGAGTAATCTGCATTGTTAATAAGATGTTAGTAAGATGCGATCGCGTTTATTTAGATTTTGGCGTAGTTTGAACTCTTTCGATGAGCTAAAGCATCATCTAAAATATCATTAATTGCATTTGCAATCAGCTATCATAAGGAGTTAACCAGATATTTATTAACAGAGGAATCGCCAATTAGAGACTTGATATCAAAACTAAACAGTTAAAAGTTCTTTATATGCTCAAAATTTCTAACCTTAACGTTTATTACGGCGAAAGCCATATTCTCCGCAACGTAGATTTGAGCGTACCATCTGGGCAAATGGTTTGCCTAATTGGACGCAATGGTGTCGGAAAAACTACCTTACTCAAAACTATCATGGGTTTACTCAAACCCCGCAGCGGTACTATTAATTTAGCTGAAGAATTAATCAACTCCAAATCTCCAGACCAAAGGGCAAAGTTGGGAATTGGTTATGTCCCCCAAGGACGAGAGATTATCCCTCGGTTGACAGTTAAAGAAAATCTACTGCTGGGGTTGGAAGCTAGACGCAAACCAGTAAAAAAAGCAGAAATTTCAGAGGAAGTTTTTAGTTTATTTCCGGTGTTAAAAACCATGCTTTCGCGGATGGGTGGTGATTTAAGTGGAGGACAGCAGCAACAATTAGCGATCGCACGTGCTTTAATGGGAGAACCTCAATTACTTGTTTTAGATGAACCCACCGAAGGTATTCAACCCTCCATCATCCTAGAAATTGAAGCCGCAGTCCGTCGTATCGTCGAAACCACAGGTATTTCGGTGTTATTAGTAGAGCAACATTTACACTTTGTTCGTCAGGCGGATTACTATTACGCTATGCAAAAAGGTGGTATTGTCGCCTCCGGTTCCACCACCGAACTCAGCCAAGATGTGATTCAGCGCTTTTTAGCTGTTTAATTTTTGATACTTCTATATCAATTGTGTCGGCAGCAATCAAGTCTGCCGCTTCTTGCAAAAGCTGATGTTGTTCCTTTTGAATTGCTTCCAAACGACTAGAAATTTCTGCTAATCGTTGTTGTTTATTTGGTTGAAAACTTTCAGGTAGTAAAGGCGGATTATCAGTTGTTTTGGTACTTGTGATTCTTTGAACGGCAAAACTTCCAACTTTAGTTAAGGATAAAAAACTAACTTTAATCAAAGCCTGAAGCAATTTTAATGGAACTTTGAGTATTGACCAACTAGCTGTTTCAATTAAGCGGACAATTGCTTTGATGATGCTCCAAAGTAGAGCAAGTGCAAACAGCAAAATTACTACACTAATAATTGGGTGATTAGCTCCCCAACCTAGTATTTGAACTAACCGAAAAAATATCGGGTGTTGTGTCAACCAATCACTTACATAAGATGCGATCGCATCTTTAACTGCGCCCGATGTTGTACTCTTAAATTTATCAGCAGTTTGCCAAGTTTGCTCTAAACTTGTTGTGACTGTATCAATTGCTCTATCAGTTGTAGTAGTGGCTGTTGTCTTCAAAGACTCACCAGCTTGTTGCGCTGAGTTACTTAGAGAGTTAACGCCCCCGCCCACAAAATCTTTCACACTTTGCAAGCGTTGTAAAACTCCGTTAGGCAAATGTATGTTTATTTGGGATGTCATAAAACATTTTACCGAGGTTGAAATCTAACCCGCAATCCATCTTTCGGGCGATTAGTGGGAACTACAACTTCCTCTAAACTTTGATTGGGTAATATCTCCCAATGATAATTGCGTAGAAGATGAGCAGCAACAATCTTCATTTCCATTTTGGCAAAGGCTAGGCCAATACAGATGCGCGGCCCACCGCCAAAACCAACTAAACTAAAAGGATACTTTTTGTTTTCTTGGCGCTGGGGACTGAAACGGTCTGGCTCAAATCGGTCTGGTTCAGAATAAATTTCTTCAATTCGGTGAGTAACTCCAATTGAATAGTATAACTGCCAACCAGCAGGAACGTGATAACCTTTAAACTCAAAGTCTTTAATCACACCACGAAACCCGCCTCCGACAGGTTGATGCAATCTTTCAACTTCCCACAAAACCTGCTCTAAATAGGGCATTTTCCCTAATTGTTCTAAATCCAAATTACCTTTACTTGCAAGTTGCAATTGTTCAACTCTTGCTTTTTCGAGTACTTCTGGATGACGGGCTAACTCTACACCCAACCAAGTCAGCATCGAAGTAGTAGTTTCATGTCCAGCAAATAGTAATAGTAACGCCTGAGCGATGAGTTCTTTTTCACTCATCCGGTTCCCTTCTTCATCTTGGGCTTGCACTAATAAACTCAGAGCATCTTTTGTCGGATTTTGCTGACGTTCTCTAACAACTTCAGTTAGATGCTCTAAAATCTGATTGCGAGCAGCTATAGCTTTACCAAATGTTGTAAATGGCAAGGGCAACGGATTAATCGCAAACAGTCCATTTGTCATGGCTGCAAACAATTTGCTAAAACGCACACATTCAGGGCCAGGACGCGTACCCAACAACAATTGACTGGCAATATCAAACGTCAGTTGTTTAAATTCTTGGAACCAAGTAAATTCCTGCTGCTTCTCCCACTTTTGCAGATAACTACGTGTAATATCTTCCATTGTGGAGACATAATTCGCCAATGCTGGGCCATGCAATGCTGGCATCATCAAGCGACGGTTTCTGCGGTGTTCTTCTCCATCTTGCAGAAAAAGTGATTCACCCAGTAATGTCTTGAAATTATCAGGCCATCCCTCGCGCCAAGAAAAATTCTCCATTTGGCTTGACAAAACCAACTCTAATGCTTCCGGCCCGACCATCACTACAGTCGGTCTGCCAAGAAGATGAGTTTTGAAGATGGGCCCATACTGGCGATAGCGCTTTTTAGCGAAATTGCGGTCGAAAATAAAGGAGGGTGTTTCACCTAATACAGGTATACCAAAGCTTCCAGGAGGAAATTGCTGACTTTTCATATCTCTAAGGGTAGCTATAAAAAAGTTAACACGATATTCCAACTCTGCTGCGTTAGCAAAGCTCGCCGTAGGCATCGCAGTACCCCAAAATATTCTTAGTATAGTAAGGGACTGGGGACTGGGGACTGGGGATGGTGGGGCCCCTGAAGGGGATAAGGGGTAATGGGGACTGGGTGAAAAGTCTTTTTGTATCTAAGTTTTATCATCTGTTGATGTCCTAATGACTAAGGCTTTTGCTATACTTTCAAATGTCTTTGTTTCTTGCACCAATAACTCAAAACCTGTCATCTGTCATTACATTTCTTCAGATGACATAATAAATTTACAGAAATTTAATATTACTTTTTATTCAATAAAATTGCTGAACGTTAAGATGTTGTGGATCTATTGAAAGAAAAGTAAAAATTCTATGCATCTGGATTTGCCACAACTGATTAAATCACTTGGCTATTTTGGGGTCTGGGCGATTGTCTTTGCTGAATCTGGCTTGTTAATTGGTTTTTTTCTGCCTGGGGATAGCTTATTGTTCACTGCTGGATTTGTCGCGTCTCAGAATTTATTGAACATTTGGGTTCTGATAATTGGTGCTTTTATTTGTGCAGTCTTAGGTGACAATGTTGGCTATGTGACTGGGCATAAATTTGGCAGAAGATTATTTAATAAGGAAGATTCATGGCTGTTTCATAAAAAACATCTTGTGAAAACTCAGAACTTTTATCACCAGCACGGTAAAAAAACGATTGTTTTGGCACGCTTTTTACCCATTGTACGCACTTTCGCGCCCATCGTGGCTGGGATTGGTGCAATGCATTATCGCACATTTATGTCTTACAACTTAATTGGTGGTTTTCTTTGGACATTTGGCATTACCCTATTAGGGTTTTTCTTAGGAAAATCTCTGCCACCTGAACAGGTAGATAAGTATTTGTTACCAATTATTGGATTAATTATAGTTATTTCTTTAGTACCATCGATTCTTCATTTCGTACAAGAAAATAGAGCAAACAAAAGTTGAAATATCTTTGGTATTTTGTGTAGATATAATGACCGAATAATTCGTAATTCATAATTCATAATTCGTAGTTAAAAATTTATGAATTAGGAATTAATTATTAATTAATGAGATTGAGGGTACAAGCTCCTAATTTTAATTATGAAAAAGAAAAAGTTTATTCCTTTTTCAAGCCTCTCCATTCATGGATGGGGTAACAATTACGAATTACGAATTACGAATTACGAATTGGAGCAAAGCGACTTGACACATAAACATCAGAGTTTGATAATACCCTCATGATTTCCTTAAACATCAACCTGTATCTGTTCCTAGAAAATCTCCTCTTTTTCCTTATTGCCACACTTTTTATTGTAGTTGTGAACTGGGGGTGGAAAAACACAAAGCCTTATACTCTACCTTTACCATTTCCCGGTTGGTATAAAATCTGGTTTGGCTCGGTGCAACTGCTAGCAATAGTGCCGCCCTTAGTGGTCATGTTATTGTGGGGTGTATGGTGGGGCGATCGCACGGTGTTAACTGTGCTTGCTTGGTATTTTATCGTTTTAGGGTTGCAAATCATTTCAGAAAGAGTGACACTCAGGCAGTTGCAAAATGTTGTCTGGGTGATGGTTCCTTATATATATCTGCCTTACCGCTTCTGGCAGTTGTATGAGGGTTTGACACTTTTGGATTCTACAAGCGAGTTGCAGTGGGTACGATATGTATTGATTTTTGAATTGGTGATGTGGATTGTTAACTACGCTATAGATGTATCTCAATTGCCGCGGCTGTTTCGTTGGGAAGTACAATCAAATGACGCTAGCTAGGGATTAATCGCAGAATTAGCCATTTTTACTAAAGAAGTGCGATCGCCTGCTTTCAATCCAAAAACATATTGCACACCCTGTTGTCTCCAAGTCAAGGTAGCATCTGAGCAACCAGCACCACAAGTAAAATCTACAAAATAGCCAGTAATTCCCTTAGCTAAGGATACACGTTTCCCAGTCAGGCTGGGTGTTTTGCGGGTTACGGCTTCAGCAGAAACAACGCCTAAACGACAGGCAGAAGCACCATTACAGTCTGGACTATAACCCAGTAAAATATCATACTTTTTTTGCGTAGCAGCTTCTATAGTTGCGTAAATTGGATTTTCCCCATCCGACTCAGGAATAAACTTCGGTAAAAGAATCCGAATTTGAGTTTTTTGCTTTAATTTAGGCAGAATAGATTTAAAAACTGGGTTTGGCTGAGTTTTACTCTGCTGTGCTATTATTTGGGACTGATTGTTTATATTGGCTATAGCTGACTTGTGAAAACTGCTGACACTGACTAATAAAAATATGGCACACACAGCACTGGTATTTTTAAAGCTTAAAATCATCTTGAAAACCTTTTTCATCTAAAGTATTTATTTGTAATACCCAGTTTGAGTATAAAACTACGCATTTAACAGATAAAGCGATCGCTGGGAATAAGAAATACAAAATTACGCCGTATGATTGCAACACGAGCTTAAATCATCAGCTAAACTGAAAGCGCTTTCTTTATCAACGTCATAACCGGAATCAACTTAGATAACTTCGTTTAGGGACTGACAAATAAAAAAATATACAACTTTTCTTGTGGGGTGGGCGTCTCGCCATTGGTGTCAAGTTAAGGCAGATGCCCAAATGTCAAGTGA
>NZ_JAVRCB010000072.1:0-31087 GCF_034530955.1 Nostoc sp. DedQUE05
TCCCCAGTCCCCAGTCCCCAGTCCCCAGTCCCCAGTCCCCAGTCCCTTGCTATATTTGTGGATATTCAGGTGGCTAGCAAAAAATGAGGGTATTGCTAACTTGTTAAGTTGCCAATACCCTCACGTAGATAAACTAAGTTTTTGTAGTAGCCTATAAGTCTAAGTTACTGCCTGAGCAACTACTGCCGAAAGTGACTCATTTGCTGCTTGCTTCAACAATTCGGCTTTATCGGTCTGTTCCCAAGGCAAGTCTAAATCAGCCCGCCCAAAATGACCGTAAGCCGCGACGTCCTGATAAAAACGTCCGCCTCGTTCACTTGGTAAGTTCCGTAAGTTGAAGGTATGGATAATCCCTGCTGGACGGAGTTCAAAGTGCTTGTTGATTAATTCCAGTAAGGTTTCTTCATCCACTTTGCCAGTACCAAAAGTATCCACTAGAATGCTTGTAGGTCGTGCTACACCTATAGCATAAGATAGCTGGATTTCAACTTTTTCTGCTAACCCAGCAGCGACAATATTTTTCGCTACATAACGAGCCGCATAAGCAGCAGAACGGTCTACCTTCGTGGGGTCTTTGCCAGAAAAAGCGCCACCACCATGTCGTGAATAGCCACCGTAGGTATCAACGATTATTTTTCGTCCTGTCAGACCAGAGTCTCCTTGAGGGCCACCAACGACAAATTTGCCAGTGGGGTTGACTAAAAAACGTGTTTCCTCATTAGGTTTAACGTCAATGTCGCCAAAAACAGGTTCAACCACTGCTGACCAGAGGTCTTGTTTAATTTTGGCTTGTACCGCCGCCTCATCCGTAATTTCCCCAATACTAGCTGTATGCTGAGTGGAAATTAGAATTGTATCAATACCTACTGGGCGTCCATCTTCGTAGACCACAGTTACTTGGGTTTTGCCGTCAGGACGCAGGTATGACAGTTCACCTGTTTTACGGACTGCTGCCAATCGGCGAGCAATGCGGTGGGCGAGACTGATGGGTAAAGGTGTCAGTTCTGGTGTTTCGTTGCTGGCAAAACCAAACATTATACCTTGATCGCCCGCACCAATTTTATCGAATTGTTCATCACTATCTTGTTCGCGGGTTTCTTGGGCGGTGTTAACGCCTTGGGCAATATCGGGTGATTGTTCGTCTAAAGCCAGCAGAACGCTGGTACTGTTAGCAGAAAAACCATTGTCAGCATTGGTATAACCAATTTCAGCAATTTTTTTTCGGGCGAGATTGACGAAATTTACATTAGCTTTGGTGGTTATTTCACCAGTGATTAGCACCAAACCAGTATTAACTACGACTTCAGCGGCGACACGACTGCTCGGATCTTGTGTCAATAGGGCATCCAGAATAGTATCAGAAATCTGATCGCAGATTTTATCTGGATGACCTTCGGTGACTGACTCAGAGGTAAATAAATATCGACGAGACAAAAGAAATTCCTCCATCAAGAGTTTTTTCGTTGACTAAATGTGAGTATTTAGTTCAACTACTAATTTCTGAAATCATAACAATATTTATACTTCAGTCGTTAGTATCTTCTTGATATTGATAAAAACCAGTAACTATAAGGTAAATATCCGTAAGTAAGATAAATGTATGCTAATTACTTTTCATTTTAAATGTATTTAATAACACAAAAAAAGGAGCACCCGAAAGCGCCCCACAAGCTTTGACACAAACACTGCTGCTTTAAACCTGAATCGCTAACTTTGCTTCTGTAGCTGTCAACCGCTCATAAGCAGCACGCATCTTCAAACCTGTAAGCACTTGGAAGAAACCAGTTCCATTATTGGAACCTGGATACTCGCGGTGCTGGAGTAACAAGTGAGTCAATTCACCCTGATATTTTGTGGATGTATTGCTGAGATGGGTTTCGATATAAATGACTTCTTCCAAATTGTCAAATTGACCATCCACCTCTAGTACTGAGACATAGCGACCGTAGTAAACATCTGAACCGTAGTACAGTTGCATACCAGGATAAGAACAGGTCAGCTTGCGTCCACAGGGAGTCCAATTGATTGTTGATCCTTCATCAAATAAGTAAGTTGGATCGAAGCCTTCCTTACCTTCCCGCTGGAGCATACGTACCCGTAAGACTCTACGTTCGGTATCATTTTTGATCAAGTTTGTGGGCAATACCTGAAGAACCACATCAGCAAATTCTCTTTGTGGTTCGATAAATTTATCAAAGTCAGGTTTGCGAGAATTAATTTGTGCTAACACATCTTCGTAGCGATGACCGCGTTCAGCCATATCTCGCTGGATTTTCCAGGCAATTTTGACCTCATCGCTAATGTCAAAATAAACACTGAAGTCGATTAGCGATCGCACCCGCTCATCATATAAAGGATGCAGCCCTTCAACAACTATAATATGATTCGGCTCTATCCGCTCTGGCGGATCGATCAAGCCGGTTTCGTGGTTGTAAATCGGCTTATCAATCGCTTGACCACTTTTGAGCGCTTTAATTTGCTCATACATCAGGTCAAAATTGTTTGCTCTGGGGTCTAGTGCCGTTATCCCCGTTTCTTTACGCTGTTTGCGATCTAGGGAATGATAGTCATCCAAGCAGATAACTGTCATTAACTCTTCACCAAACAAATCGATCAAACGACGCAAAAACGTAGATTTACCGCAACCAGAGTCTCCGGCTACTCCAATCAGTACCACGCGTTCCGGCTTACTTGTCATAAATCTCCTCTAAAATACTAAAGTTGTGTCAATAATTTTTCACACAGCAGATTCTGAAGCCAGGAGTTTACCCCTTTGGTTTATCCTGCGTTCTTGCTACCTAGCACATCTATAAGACACCAAGCAAGTAGACAACAAAGTAATTAAGTTGCTACTCGTCGGACTAGCCTGAATGTTGGTGCCGGTAAGTATTTAATCCTAGTGATATATTTGATTTTAACAGAAGGGGGTATCCCATACAAGATTGCTGTCAAGAAGAATTAACGTGGTTCCTCAATCATTTTTTTGTTAATTTAGTTGTTAATTTAAAAATGGGGATCGTTACTGCCCATCAGTGTTGCACCTTTATCTATCTGCTACTTGTGACTCTATAGAATCAAGCGTATAAGGTATAATTTATTATTGCAGCAAAATTGCTGCAAATTTTCTAATGTTCCTAAATTGTAATTTCTGCTCGACAATACTTAATATATTCAAAGCAAAAATCTATCCAACGAATGAGGAAATAACTTGCATTACCCAAATTATTGGCTGTAAATTTATGAATATGCTCGTATAGAAGCGTTGAGGTTATGGCAAAGTACTGATGCAAGGTTGACAGATTTTTCACATCAAGTGAAACTAATTACAGTTGCTGAAATTATGATTGTCTATCTCGTGATATTTGTGGCTGGAGTTGTCCTAGTTATGTAATTGTTCATAGATAGGTGATGAAGATAGCTAACAACATTCCAGAAGAGTAGTAGATTTGGAGAAGTAAAACCAATTGGAAGAAAACCTTCTTTTCTTGACATTCTCCGATTTAAACCCCTGGAGTAAGCAAGCACAAGGGAAGCTTGTGGAGGATAACTTCGAGCGGTAGCTTCCACCGATTGAAGTAACTCTCCGAGAATATCTACTATTGTGAGTCGATCGTAGGGTACTAAGGTAAAAAGCTATCTCCCTGATGGGGGTGGTAGTTAACGAAAAAAAGATTAAATTGATTCATTATTAACATTCTCCACAAGACTTATCCTTTACCTTAGAAGGTAAACAGGTGTGTTTTTGCTATACCTGCATGTCTTTGGTGAGTGTACTTAGCAAGGCATTAATTTAATGATGCCGTTTTTCCTTCAGGGCCAGTTTTGTGAAACGAAAATCCGGTAAACTAAAGCTGGCAAGGTAGGGGAATAGTTTTTTTTTGAAAAACGGTTAAGTAAATTATCGGAGTGGTAGAACGAATGTACAATCAAGGTGCTGTTGAGGGTGCTGCCAACACAGAATTAGGTAGCCGCATCTTCCTTTATGAAGTAGTGGGTTTGCGTCAGAGTGAAGAAACCGATCAAACTAACTACCCAATTCGGAAAAGTGGCAGTGTGTTCATCAGAGTGCCTTACAACCGCATGAATCAAGAAATGCGACGTATCACTCGTCTAGGCGGCACAATTGTTAGCATCCAACCCGTAACTGCTCTAGAGCCAGTTAATGGTAAAGCCTCACTTGGGAATGCTAATAGCGTTGTCAGCGAGTTAGCGACATCTGGGGAAACTGCTAACAGTGAAGGGAATGGTAAAGCCACACCTGTAAAAGCTGATAGTGAAACCAAAAGTTTTGCTAAACCACCAGCTGAAGAACAGCTCAAGAACAAGGACAAGAAAGGCAACACCATGACTCAAGCGAAAGCCAAAAAAGACCACGGTGACGTTCCTGTTAACACTTACCGTCCCAATGCTCCGTTCATTGGCAAGGTAGTATCTAATGAACCACTAGTCAAAGAAGGTGGTATTGGTATTGTTCAACACCTGAAATTTGACATTTCCGCCGGGGATTTGAAGTATATAGAAGGTCAAAGTATTGGGATTATTCCACCAGGATTAGACAAGAACGGCAAGCCAGAAAAACTTAGACTCTATTCCATCGCCTCAACTCGTCATGGCGATGATGTGGATGATAAGACAGTATCACTGTGCGTCCGCCAATTAGAATATAAGCACCCGGAAACTAGCGAAACAGTCTACGGTGTTTGCTCCACACACCTGTGTTTCCTCAAGCCAGGGGAAGAGGTAAAAATTACAGGGCCCGTGGGTAAGGAAATGTTGTTACCCGACGATCCTGATGCTAATGTCATCATGATGGCAACCGGAACAGGTATTGCCCCCATGCGAGCTTATCTGTGGCGTCAGTTTAAAGATGCGGAAAGAGCAGCTAACCCAGAATACCAATTTAAAGGATTCTCTTGGCTAATATTTGGTGTGCCGACAACTCCAAACCTTTTATATAAGGAAGAACTGGAAGAAATCGAACAAAAATATCCTGATAACTTCCGCCTCACTCCTGCCATTAGCCGCGAACAAAAAAATCCTCAAGGCGGTAGAATGTACATCCAAGACCGCGTAGCAGAACATGCTGATGAATTGTGGCAGTTGATTAAAAACGAAAAAACCCACACCTACATCTGCGGTTTGCGAGGTATGGAAGAAGGTATTGATGCAGCCTTAACTACTGCTGCTGCCAAGGAAGGCGTAACCTGGAGTGATTACCAGAAGCAACTTAAGAAAGCTCATCGCTGGCACGTAGAAACATACTAAATTAGTCATTAGTCATTAGTCATTTGTCATTAGCAAAGGACGAAGGACAAATGACAAAGGAAGCAGGATAATCAGTAGGTAGGGCAAACGCTCTACCTACAATTGTTATTGGTTAAATTGGGTGCAAAATGGGTGTGAAACTAGGAATACTGGGATTAGGCACCGTGGGAACGGGAACAGTGCAGTTGTTGCAAGATAGTGCTGGGCGTCACCCATTGTTGCAAGAGATAGAAATTTATCGGGTGGGAGTCCGATCGCTAGATAAACCCCGTGCAGTAGAATTGTCTACGGAAGTAATAACAACAGATTTAGAATCTATTGTCAACGATCCGGCGGTAGATATAGTTGTCGAGGTGATGGGTGGATTGGAACCGGCGCGATCGCTCATTCTCAAAGCTTTAAGTAATGGTAAGCATGTAGTCACAGCCAATAAAGCAGCGATCGCCCGCTTCGGAGCAGAAATTTTCACAACTGCCAATCAAGCAGGCGTATACGTGATGTTAGAAGCCGCCGTGGGTGGTGGTATTCCAGTGATTCAACCTTTAAAGCAATCTTTAAGTGTTAACCGAATTCATACTGTAACAGGCATCGTTAACGGTACAACAAACTACATCCTGACGCGGATGCAAACAGAAGGCAGCAACTTTAATGATGTCTTAGCTGATGCCCAGCGCTTGGGTTATGCTGAGGCTGATCCCACTGCTGATGTGGATGGCTTAGACGCAGCTGATAAAATTGCCATCCTGGCATCATTAGGCTTTAGTGGACGCATCAACTTACAAGATGTTTATACTGAGGGCATTCGGCAAGTGAGCAAAACAGATATTGCCTACGCCGAAAAATTGGGATTTGTGATTAAATTGTTAGCGATCGCTAAACGTGATACTCCCTCATCTTCCCTCTCTGTCAGAGTTCATCCTACTTTAGTGCCTCAAGCCCACCCTTTGGCTAGCATCAACGGCGTTTACAATGCCATTCTTGTCGAAGGAGAACCTATAGGGCAAGTAATGTTTTTTGGCCCCGGTGCTGGTGCTGGTGCGACTGCTAGTGCTGTCACTTCGGATATTTTGAATTTAGTTGCTGTCCTCAAAACTAATACAGCAGTTACAAATCCATTATTAACTTGTGGGCATCAAGAATACTGCCAAATTGCGCCGATGGCAGAATTGATAACTCGATTTTACGCCCGTTTCCTCACCAATGACCAACCCGGAGTTATCGGTAAATTGGGTACTTGCTTTGGTAACTATGGCGTTAGCTTAGAGTCAGTTGTCCAAACAGGCTTTCAAGGGGAACTAGCAGAGATTGTGGTTGTCACCCATGATGTACGCGAAGGCAATTTTAGGCAAGCTTTGGCAGAAATTCAGAATTTAGAAGCGATCGAAAGCATTCCCAGCTTACTGCGCGTACTTTGAGATTAATGTTTTAGCGATCAGTGTTGAACTAGAAGCATAGGTTTTTAGCTTTAAGGTGCGATTGCTGTGACTTTACCGGAGGCGATCGCGCTAATTTTAGATTTGACTGGGGAAGGTAAACAAGTAATAGATTAACGTGAGTTCGACGGCTCTAAAAACCCCTCTCCAAACCTCTCCCCCTGTGGGCTATCCATTACCCGGATCTTTCTCAACATTTGCGAGAGTATTCACTCGCGTTTCTTACAACCCTTATTCGTATGTTGTTAATTCTCAATAAAAACCTAATTTTAGCGAGAATATTAAGAGCCAAGTTGTGAAGTATGCCTCACACCTCAGTGTTTAAGATGCCTACAAAACAAACGTTTAAAGATTGTAAAGAAAGATGTGACTAATGGATAGTTTTTTTCTTCTGGAGGGGATTTTATTGCTTTTTTGGCATTTTTTGACTCAGCGATCGCATAACTAGCAACTTGGGTTATTAGAGGATAATTGCAAGTAACACCATACCCAGAGCATTGACTCTGGGATTTTTGATTACGTGAATAGTGAGATGTGTCTGGTGCGCTCTACAGTAAGGAGTTTTATTCTTTATAGAGGACACTTGACACAGTAAAAATTAGAATAGACAACCTTTTTTGGGAAGGTTGCCTATCGATAGCTATCTGAGATAATCTGAGAACAACAATTTAATTTCTAAGTCTCTGGTTAGTCAAACTAGCTAGGGACTTTTTATTGCTTGTCATTCTGTGATTTTCCTAAATAGCTAGCTATTAGAATTGTACAGACGTTGATAAAAGCCAATCTTGCATCGGAGTTATGAAAAGAAAATCCAAAAAGAGCAAAATAAGAAGTGACTGCTAAAAAATGAGGTACACGGTCAATATAATTGAACTGCTGTTTTCGACCTGATGCAAAACTAAGGTTTTTGACTAGTGAATCGAAAATTTTCATTAGACGTATTGAAAAATAGATTACGCCTAACATAATCTATCTATATATCATTAACAACAGTACACCACAACCGTATAGATGCTTAATTCAATGTGTAATTATCCGCGTATAGTAACTTAGTATAAATGCTTATATAATATTATACGTACAAAATTATCTGTAAAAATCGTTGCGATTAGTACAGCCATTTTTTTGAAAAAACGAGGGAATTAATCGCACTTTTGAAGGCTGTAAGTATTGTAAATCAAGGATTTTTTTTGGGGTATGTATAGGGGTGAAAGAATAAACTGTCAACTAAAATGTGTAGTTTGTATCATGTATCACATACGTAAACTACCCAACCACCAAAATTAAACAATCTTTACAACTTACTAGTAGCTAAATAGTCAAAGATAGCTAAAATTGCTATAGTGCATTTGTTCTACTATTAAGTACTTCTACTATGGCTAAGAAAAATCTCGGTGATGACTTTAGCTTTAAAGGTTTAGATGATTTTAAGTGGAAAAACCCTAAACCTAAGCCAGTGAAATTGATTCCAAATTTACCAGCCCCATTACCACCATTACCAAAGATTAAACCCTAAAATTTTATCTCTTAACCCTAAGTATTGATTGCTAGGGTTTTGATTTGAGGATAAAATACGTAGAGATTTGATTATGTCAGGTGCGCTCTATAGTGGGAGTATTTTATTCTATAGATGACACCTGATGCAAAGGGCTATAACCTTTACTGTATGAAGGTTATGGTGATTTAGTTAATTTTGTTGAATATCAAGCAAATAGATACCTGGTACAGCAAACTTTAAGTTATCTAGATACTTAATCAGTGTTACTTTATACTTGTTTAGACTTTATTAACCATCAAGATTAAAGCATTAAAGATAGAACCTTTTGTCAGATAAAGGCGCTCCATAGGATGAGATAGAATTTAGCCTGCTGACGGGGTTTTCCGTAGAGAGTTTTGTTACAAATCTATTTTCTAACAGTTATGTCTTCTTATTAATTAGGAGTCCCATTTCCTTTAGACTCCCTAACAAGCATAAAAAGTTGCATTAAAATATATTGAAGTATGCAAAGTGTGCAGTTTTTGTATACTAAAGTGTATACCTATAAAGATAGGTGATAGCACTCTAACGCAGAGACAGCACTATTATAAAATCAAATTGGTCCACAAAATATTAAAAAAGTCAAGTTTGGTATAAATTATATTAAAAATTTTCTAGCAAGTTTTTAGGAATTATCAGAGACAAATTTTATAAATGAGTTATAACCAAAAATTATATTAATAAGTTTGACATATAATTTTTCTGCATTCCAGCTATCCGTTGCAATTCTGTCTCATAAGTTAGATTGGTTTTATCCCGTGAGAGAAAACTGAGAGAAAATTTGGATAGTTGGAAGTGGGTGACGAGGGATTTGAACCCGCAACCAATAGATTAAGAGTCACCGTCTCATCAGAATCGCAATGCAAAAATCCAGCAAGCTAGCTGCTAGTTGATTCAAGTTTAAATTTGCAGATTTAAACTAAAGCCGATCTCCGAACGGATTAGTCCAAGGGTTTTTTCGTGTATATTCAAATGGAAATTTGTAGTACATCTTATTTTCGAGTCTCCACCTAAAACTACTCAGCAATACTGATTTCAGTTTTCCTCTGTACACAATGCAGTAAACTCTACGACCTTTTGCGGTGTAATCATTTCTAAGTAGTGTGATCATTTTCAAATAAGTTCTGGTGGCAGGGGGCGATCGCTTTTATTTATCGCCAAGTCAAAAGCTCTTTGGTGATGTTCGGCGTTGATCCATGCGTGGTAGAGGTTGCTGTGAACTGACAGACTGTGCCCCATCTGCTGCGCTGCAAGTGTTATATCAATTCCATACTCTAGAGTGCGAATAGCCCAAGCATGACGCAGATCGTAAACCCTAAATTGTAAACCGTCATTTCGTCTAAACCTTTGAGTAACAGTTCTGCCAATTGCAGAATTACTTCGATTTAAATTGATGTCGGGGATTTTGACATTTTGCAACCCAAATGAATCAAACCACTCTGGATGGAAAGGCCAGATTTTTCTATAACCAGTCTTTCCAGCGAGGACGGTAATAATTTTATTCCCTGCTCGTAACTGCTCTAAATCTAAGAAAAATACTTCATGATTTCTCAATCCGTAAGTGGCAAGCATTCCAAATATCCACTGCCACTTCGCATCGACTAAATTTGAATGGCATTCAAGAATTAATTTATCTGTCGGCAGACTACGGATCTGTCTACTTCTATAGCCATAGCTTCCTGAATAAGAACTAGGATTAAAATCAAGGTCAGCGAATTTAGCTAATAATCGCAGTGTCAGACAAAATCGTTTCCGGGTTCTAGTATCTGGTGTGGTTGTTAAAATGGCTTGCTTTAGTACTTCAGCATTAAGTATTTCGTGTTGAGGCAGTGTTTTAAAAACTGTCTGATATTCAACCTTCCATGTACTTTCTGTTTTAAAGTTACGTTGCCTTTTCTCAAAATAATCTTTCTCGAATTCTTGAATCAATTCACCAATAGTTTTCACTTTACTATTCTGTGGTTCTGATTTTAAATAATCGTTCCAATCAAAGGTTTTAGTATCGAGTCTCAGCCTGAGAAGCTTACCTTCCTTCTCAGCAAGTTTTACCCCGTCGAGGTTAGCGACAGTAATATTTATTTTTTGTTGATGCCAGCCGTTTTTTAATGCCAAAGGTTTTGGGGGAAGCGTTGCACGCAAATAAAGCCTGCTGCCAATTTGTTCAATTTTGATGCCGTAAATACGGAGTCTTCCGTTAGCCTCCTTAAGAGCGTGTTCAATATTTTTCATGAAATTTCCATTAAAAATCCATCCCAAAATGAAGTAGGTTTTCATCTACTTCTCATTGGGATAAATTCACTTGCTTTCAGTTAGTGGTTTCGTGCGACAGTAAAGGCTTAGAAGAGTGGATCAGACATTGACTTAATTACTTCTAGCGATGAATAACTTGCGATCGCACTCCTCCTGCCGCGATCGCTTTCAATTTTTGAACGGCTCCATAACTCTGCCAGCAATCCCAGAAATAAAGCCCAGTGACACGCCACACCAGACATAGGAAGGTCTAATAAACATAGTGGCAATACCAATAACACCAGACCAAAACAGACCTGTTGCCAATATCTTCAATCCTTTACCCTGTTCATGGCTGTTGAGGGATTGGGCTATGATCTGCGAATTCTCGGCAAGTATCCGCGAGTTCTCTAGTGAGGTAGTAATTTTGAGAATATCCGCTTGGCATTCGCGCTCAATTCGCGCGATCGCATCTCGATCTGCCTTGACTGGAGACGATGCCATCTTGACAAGCGCCAAACTTAGCACTTCGTTACCATCCATTCCTCTGTCCCTCCTCTAAAATTTGCTGCAACAGACGCTCTGCTTCGTCCCACTGACGGCCCCCCATTCTGAGAATTTGCTCGATAACATAGGTCTTACCTTTTACTTCCAAAAGCGACTTAATCGCCAGATAGAAGACTTTCTTTTGGTTGGCGGAAGTGGAAGTTTCTTCAGTTCGATCCGCGCTCGGCTCTTTGTACAAGTGTTCCAGGCTGGTTTTTAATTCCCGATCGACTTCCGGGGGGTAAGTTGGTGCATCGCTATAGCTTTCGTAAAGCGCTTGCTCTTGCTGCTGGGTATGCAGTGCAAATTCTGTTTGCTCTAGCTCTTGGTTCATCGCGCTTAGTGCTGCACGTCGGGCATCCTGTACAATTAGCCGCCGCGACTCACCGACAAGTTGCACTGATGCAACAAGCGCCAAACTGTAGCTAATTCCCTTGGCTATATCGGGAACTGGAGAAAGTGCAGTTAACCAAAAAGCTGTTGCACCAGCTAGTAAGCAGTTGGTTCTTAACCACCTATCAACCATGACAGCATCCCTCCCAAGACAATCGAAACTGCGATCGCAATCAGCAAAGCATAATAATCATGCTCAGATAACTTGAGAAACTGTCTCACCGCGTCATCAGTGAGCAGTGCAACGGCTAACCCGACGAAAGACATAATATAGACAACCCACATCACACGGAATAAAGCAGGATGCAGCGCCCCTAGCCAAGCCACTGAGCTAGAGGCGATACAGCCCAGAAGGAACCAAGCCCCCAGGTGTACCGCCTTTGCCATTAGTATTTTTCCTTGATTTTGGCTTTCAGTTCGTTAATGCGCTGCTGTGCCTTGTTTTCAGCGCGATCTAGACCAAAGCCCAGTTTTGCATATTCAGGTCGTAGCGTATGCAAATGCCTTGCAGTGGACGCGTCAGACCGTTTTTTGGTCAGTTCGCTGTCAGCAACTTCCTTGATGTACTTACGATGCTCACGGTGTACCTGTGCATCGGATTGCTCAAGAGTTTTGAGCGATTTGTAGGCGCGTTTAGCCTGACGCGCTTCTTGTTTCTTTTGGGCTGCATAAGTTTTAAGTGCATCAGCCTCAGATTTGGTGTAGTACCGGGGTGTATCGTTGATAGCTGCTGATCTGACAGTCTCCCAAGCTCCCGCGTTCACTGGGTTGATAACGGTTGGGTCTGTGGGGGCTAAGACCTGATTTTTATCAATCCCGTGGCCCCCGGTGGAGAGGGACGATTCATTACTCTTGCTGCTGGACTTTGCAGCGCTGGTAATTCGTGCAAGGATTCCCATGTTTACTCCTATCTATTGCAAACTTGATTTTTGACCTTCTCAAGCTGTTGGCTTTGCGCTTTCATTTCGCGTAACTGCACTTGATCCGCGCTCTGATAAGTGGAGATTGCACCCATACTTAAACCGGCGACTAACGCAGCTGCAAGCATGACTAAGAATGCAGCAAGATTATTCCCGGCTGGTGCGGGTTCTGGATCGGGAACTGGGTAAAATTCCCCAGTGAACGGGACAATTTTGCTGGTGCGTTGCTGTTTAGTCTGTTTCATCTCCTCCCTCTAAGAGTCTTGGCTGATATGTGGGTAAGAGTAGATGCTCAGTTCCGGCGTTGATGGCAGCGCGGACTGATAGTTGCACTATTTGGCGTTGTTCTGGTGTGGGATTGTCCCGCATCTGCTTGATGCGTTGCAAAGTTCGCCCCGGTAGCAGTCGCCAATATTCGTTGGCGAGTCGCTGTGCATCTTCCTCTAACAGCGACTCAAGTAAATCGGGTGCGTCGGATTCTGCATCAATTTCTGCATCGTCATCTGTTGCAGTTTTCGATGCACGCCGACTCTGCAACAGTTCAATTCCCGCTTCAGTCCAAAGATTTTGCTTGTGATCGTCCTTGACGACATGAATCTCAAACTGGAACACTGAAGGATATCGGGTTAACCAACTGCGGATCGTGCTTTCTGGGATGTTGGTTAACTTGGCTGCTTCAGGAGTGGTGTACAGGTTCTGCATTCTGCCCCCAGCGCACTTGAGAAACAATCGCTTCCATTACTCCTGCCTGGTCAGAGAGTGAGAGCTTATCTCTCATGTCTTTTGCGATCGCAAAAATTTCACCCCGAACATCTCCGTCTAGCTGGCAACCAATATGTGATGCCAAGACGGTCAGGATAACCAGCTTTTCTCGCTTGGACATTTTCTCGAACGTGCTGCCGTACTCCTCTTGAACTGTTTCTAAAAGTGAGTTGTCGCCTGGGGTATAAGCCGTGTAGTAGCCTAATGGCTTAGACATTGGTAAAATCTCCTACATATTAAATACGAAGCATTGTTGATCGGCGATCGCAATCCTTACCTGGCTGCGATCGCCTTTTTAATTGATTTCTGTTACATTCACGCTGTTCTCCCTTTCAACGTTATTTTTGAACCGACCAAGTTGAGGATATCCAGGGTACTTTGCTCTGGATTTTTAATTGCACTGCTAACCCTGCGACGCTACGACTTATGGGTGAATACAGTTGTCATTAATACACTCAGCATGGATGAAGGCTAAGTACTACTAACTGCTAACCCTGCGACGCTACGACTTATGGGTGAATACAGTTGTCAGTTGTCAGTTGTCCGTTGTCAGTTCCCCCTAGCAGGTCTTTGCATTGCCTCAATGGCGGTAGGCTGCTATCTCTACTAATTTGTGCGAACATCGAAGTGTTTACCCATGTGATAAATTAATGCTAGCATTACATGGGGAAAACAAGCAAGGTTAACACGGGTAAAATAGAGGTGGTTCACATGGGTAATGAAATTAATGGGACGAAAAGCCAAAACCGCCGTTCATGGCATGAAAAAGAAAGATGTGACAGTAACTCTTACGCCAGAAGGTGTAGAAATGCTGGATATCAAAGCAAATCTGCTAGGAATCAGCCGCAGCGAGTTAATAGAACGCATTGCCAGGGGTCAAGTTACCTCAGATTCGGAAGCGAAGCGGATGGGGGAGTTATTGACAACCTGATCGAGGAATATCGCGATCAGGTAGCAATAAAAAAAGCAAGTATTAGAACCCTTGAACTCGAAATTGAACAACTAGAATCTCGTATTCAGAATTTTGAAGCGGTTCAAGCTCAATTTAGCCATCAACTTCAAGAGGCATCATAAAAGCCGTCCTGCCTACTCCGGCAAGGACGGCTTATTCATGGGTATGTCGCCTACTACCTTTTTAGCAGGCGACGCATCTGTGATTATTGGGTGTCTAATTGCGATCGAAGGTCAGCTAATGGTGACTGCGGTTTGTCGTCTTCTCTAGGGAAATCTTTAAAAAAAGACTTTGGGTCGTCAGGGACAAATTCTAGCCGAATACGAAATCGTCCCTTCTGCCAACCTCCCCCTTTAGTACGCAAAATCTCGCACTCGCCCCCTTTTTCAGTAAACCAAGGGTTTGTATCTCTCATGTCCTTAGATCCCCAAGAAGACAGGAAACTCATCATTTCACTTAACTTAGTCATCCTCTCTTTCAAACCGAACCAACTTCCATAAACAGAGACAACATCATCCTCGCTCAATCCCAACTCACCATCAGGATCTAACCCAAATTTTTTGACACTCATTTCGACATTCTCTTTCGGTAAACGACATGGCGGATCAAGCTACCAACTTCATCCGCCTTCCCTAATCTTTCCCACAGACCAACCAATAAGGAAACCAATGATCAGAGCTAAATTCACCTGCCAGCAAAATACTTTCAACCACGAAACCCAGACAGCCACAGTTATTCTTACCCCGGTAACTAGCAACCCGCCCAGTGCAGAAAACGAGGCTTTCTGGAAAGCGACACCAGCCGGTCGAATTGAACTCCAAATCACCAACCCAGAGGCAGCCTCTCAGTTTTATGTAGGGTATGACCTTTACGTTGACTTCACCCCTGCTAGATAGTGCGATCGCCACGAATGACTAATGACTAAGGACTAAGCACTATGCACTATGTTTACAAAGGATTTCGAGCGATGATTCTGCCCGAAATGGAATCCACAGAATCAAGATTAGCTCGTGGCGATTGGCGTTCTCAAATCGTGGGATACAGATACACTGCTCGTTACAGAGGCAGAATCAGTTTTTGCGTTGATAGCCCACTGCCTACAGTAGACGATGCAATTACCGATTTTCAAAACCGGATCGACGCAATCTTAGACAGTCTTTAGGCGAATGAAAAAAACCAAAAAGCCACCGTTAGATTTAGCGATCGTGGTGGCTCCTTGAAAAGTAACTAATAGAACTTAGCTAAGTAGCTAATAGTATTATGCCAGAAAATTCATCAAAAAATTCACTTCCTTGGACGGAAGAACACGAAGCATTCTGCTACAAACATCATATTTGCCCTGCTGCCAAATCGCTTTGGCAATGGCTAATGAGACAGGGTGTAATAGCTGAAGAAGTAGAACCAGATTTATCAGAATTTAATGCCACCGTAGCTAAAGCAAGAGGTAAAGGATACTCCCATAATTACCTCAAAAAGATATTTGATACTCTTGTAGAACACAGAGTTATCCAAGTCGTTAAACAGTACAGTTGGAAGATATTTAAGTTACTTGTAAGACCCCTCGAATGGTTGAAGCCACCGAGAAAGAAGCGAGAAAAAAACTTACAAAACCATAATTTAAGTTACACTTCACCCACTTCAAATGATAAACCTGCCGTTCCGAGTGATATACAGCAGCAGCATTCTAATTCCGATATCAACTTAGAGACTTTGGCTGAGAACGGTATACATTTTGACTCTTCTGAAAAAGAAGTTCTTGAACGTCCAACCAATGAGATTAAGTTGGGACTTTTAATGTTTAATCTCCGTGGTGGTTTAGATAAAATTCTTAATCCAGAAGGTTTTATACGGCGATGTTTGCGTGAGCGATGGTGGGAGTTCCCCCGCAACTACAATCTTTTACTTTCCATGTTTGGGAACTCTACAGAGTGGGATGAATTATTCCCCTCTGGTTAATTCATCTGTATAAAAAAACGGCCGCTGTAACGGCCGCCAATTCTATTACTTCAAAAATATTATGAAACATAATTCTGATGTGCCAGGGCAATTAGCATTATTCGCTGTTGCACCAACTTTTGAAAAAAGCACTACCATTCACGATCCTTACTGGGATGAAGTAGAAATTGCTCCCGAACATCCCGATCCAGAAACCAGATGGAATCCTGCTGACTTTGGGGAAGTACCTTATAAAAGCGACAACGGACAACTGACAATTTTCTTTGACGATAGCAACGAGCCACCAGAGCCAGACGACTATTTAAACCGGGATGATTACTCGCTTGCTTGGGAGAAGTGGGAGTCAGCCCGTGTTCGGGAGCAGAATACACAGGTTTCTGTATTAGTCAGTGAAGACTCGGAAAAAATCGGGGGCGATCGCCTCCCTTTTGTTCGGGAGCATGATACACAACAAGCTGCTCCCGAACACAGTATATTGTCAGAACCTTGCTCCCCTGCTCCCGAACATACTCATTGGGTTGAGAAGTACTGGGTTAAACGTGGCAACAGCAAACATAACTATTACCGTTACTGCTGGATGTCCGGGAGAAAAATTCACCACTGTCATATTTTGGGTGGCAGTACAGCATCACCACTGGCTATCCAGCGCCGGGGAGTTGTGGAAAGTGCGATCGCAGATGGTAAATTACCATTTGAGATAAAAGACTTGATCCGAGGCTGGAAGAATGAATCGCCCCCCATGCCCAAGATGTCACCAAACAAAGCTAATTTTTAAAAACGGTAGCTATAAATTGTCTGACAACACCCTAGTCCAAAGGTGGTTTTGTCAGCGATGCCGCAAAAGCTTTAGTCCCGCAACAGATCGGGAGACTCCCGCAGCAAATTCTGAAGCTTCCGCAGCTCGTCCCAGGTACGAGCGCTAATGTCTGGTTTTGCACTCATCTGTGTAGAGCGGTAATTCTTGTTTCTCCAAGCGATGTAGCGGTCAATTATTTGTAAGAAATCCCCTATCAGCACGGGGATTTTTTCGGACTCATTAGTTAACAGTTTGGAGTCAACAGCCCTAGCGTAAACCGAAATGTTGTCTTTGAGTGCTACGGGGACTCGAATCGTTGTTGTCTTGCCACTGCGCCAGCTGCTACCTGATTTCCAGGTTGTAGGATTTCGTCCCATGATTAGTTTGAATTGCCGTGTAACACGGCAATGGTATCATTTCTCCATTCCCTCTTCCCCCAATATCCAATGCCTAATGGCCAGATCAAAAAATAATAACTTCCGTCTTTCCCTAAGCGAAGACAAAACAGTTGTACAGTTGACTGTTAGCGCGTCGTCACGGGAAAAAGCAATTGAATTATATGAAAAGCTTGAACAAGCGATACTTGAAATGATGCGAGCCGATCTAGAGCTTGACTGGCAAGAAGACAACCCAGATGCAAGCCAGGAGTAAAGTTTTTCCCAATGCCCAATGCCCAATGCCCAATATGACCAACCCACATCTCGGCGGCGATGCCCTCAAGCACCTTGAAGAAATAATCCCCGATACCCATGAAATGCGCCTAATTGGTCTAATTGAGGCCTGCAAAATAATCCAAGTCGATCTCAATCTCGGCAGAATTGATACAGCTATTGAGTTTTTGGCGTTTGCGATCGCCGAAGCAGAAAAGCCAATGAGCAATAGTGTCAAGGATTCTCAATAAGTAGAAGCTGCGCCGGGGCCATCCAATAATGGGGTAAAACCATTTATTTATCGTGGGTATCTTGCTTAAAAGCAAATTTTTTATTGGGAGTGAATTTCATTAAGCCTTCAATTCTCAATAAAAAGCGATCACACAAATAGGATAAAGTGCGATCGTGCAAGTAAATCCAATGCAGTGGAATAGGTGTTATCAACCCAGTCCAGCTTATCCGCCCTGGCTGTGATTTGTCACAGATTTGGATAGACCCGATCCACTTCATCCCATGCCTGATTGGTCAGATTCTCCAATGCCATCGCCAAGTACACAGGATGATCGTAATGTCCGTGCTGCAAGCGCTCGAAGAAGATTTCGATTTGGAGGAATAGGAGGTTGGGGTTCATAGAGTTGCGATCGCGCCTTTCAATTGGTCAGCTGCAATATCGATATAGCGCTCTAAAGACTTCATATCCTTGTGACCAGTAATTCTTTTGATCGTTGCCAAGCTGACACCGTTATTGTGCAGGTTGGTCACAAAACTTCTCCGTGTGCTGTGAGTGCTAACGCCTTTGCTTGCTAACCCAGCCTTCTCAACAGCCCTAGTAAGAATATCGTAGGCATTGCGCCAGCACATAGGTTTTGAAAAGTCTCGTCCAGGAAAAAGCCAAACACTATCCTTATCAGGTTTGTAATGCTTTAGCTGCTCAAGCAGTAGATCGTGGATCGGCACTTGCCGAGTTTCACTACTTCCATCTGGACTTTTCTTTCGAGTAGTAGCTCTAAAAGTGATTTCTGAGTATGGATTGCCGTTAGGATCGTAAACATCCGAGACTTTTAGTTGAATTAAAGCCCCCCAGCGTTCGCCGGTATACCAGCCTAAGCCAAAAAGGATTTTGTACTTTTCATCTAGAATTTGTCTGCGGATTTTAGAATATTCATCATTGGACAGTGTAGCAGCTTGTCCATTTCTATTATTTTTCATTTAACAATCCAATTTCGCGTGTTCCACTTTTACTTTGACTAAGGATAAAAGTGGAATTTACTTTATATCTGCTACTAGCAAATATGCGCTCTATTCTATTAACAGTAATGCTTTCAGGGAATCAGCAGATATACCACTTTTACATAAAAGTGGAATATTTACACTTTTTTTGTTAAGCCATACAACGGATTTATTCACTTCAATAAAAATCCGCTTTTATGGCAGAAAGAACCATCACCGAAGTATTTGGTGCAAACGCTTCTCAAACAGCCACTGACCTTGTAATCAAAAAATCCGATTTGGCATCAGTGGGACTAACAGCATCATCAAGCAATACTGCTGAATCTCTGCTGCTAGCAATTGTATTGAAAGGTCAAGAAACTCTAACAGAGACTGCACGCGAGACAAATATTGACCAATCAGTTGCTATTACTGACGGTTTTAGTCCAAGTATTACGACTCGAAATAATGCTATCTACCTCAGAAATACCGTCTCCGTAGAAGTGGACAAACTTCTAACTGGTGCAGATGTGATTGACCCTGACGATTACTAATCATGCAAGCACTAACCCTTCAAGAATTATTCGGTGCTAGTGCTTTTCAAACTGCTACTGAATTAGTGATTAAAAAATCTGATTTGGTAGCAGTGAAACTGACTGCCACAGCGAATAATCGCGCTGAACAATTGCTAGTTGCAATCCTGTTGCAAGCACTAAGCGCTTTTCAAGGATATTTGATTGATGAAAACGGCAGTATCATTACTGACGAAAATAACACCCCAATTAGATATGACAATCGGCAGTTGTATGAACTTTTAGAAATGTTCCGTTGGGATGCCTACGCTAAAGAGCGAAATAACCAAATTTATCTAACAGAGACAATTGTTATAGAAAGTTATGTTCCGGCAGATTAAAGATTTAGGGCAAGAGAAGTTAGTTCCAGACAATACCGATATAATCCCAATTCAAGAGGAGGATGGGACAACTAGACATATACAAAGAAGTAATTTTCTTTCAGGGCTTCAAGCAATTGGTGGGGCTGATTCGCAATTCATTCAAATCCTGGAAACACAAGTATCAGGGACAGAAGGCGGGAACGCGACAGCAGGCGCTTGGACAAAAAGAAAATTAAACAATATTAGAAGCGATGAAACCGCATTGGTAACTATTTCTAATAATGAATTTACGCTCCCTGCGGGCATTTACAATTTTAATTTGCTATCCCCATTTTATCGCACTGCTACTACTAGGATTCGGCTCAGAAATATTAGCGATAATGCAATTATTGCCACTAGTATTTCAATTTATCCTGGGGCGGGGGTAGACATTCAATGCTTGGCTGAGTTGCAAGGGAAGTTTACTATAGCTGCGAATAAATCCCTAGCTATTGAATATCGAGCATTTAGGAATCAAGATTCTGCATCTCTTGGATTAAGTTCTGGTTGGGGAATAGAAGAGATATTCACAGTAATTAATTTATTCAAGGTAGGCTAAATATGTATTGTGAAGGAGCTACAAAAGGTATAGTATTTTTTACTGATAAAGGGATAGATAAAAAAATTGAGGTAAAGAAAACTCCATTTAATGTATCTTGTAATCCTGTCGATGAACGTGGTAGGGGTGGTACAGCAATTTATACTTATAGCTGTTCAAATCCTGCACCTCAGTGCCAAAATCAAACTAGAGAGATAGCATTGTATGAGCATGAATCTTTGCTTTTTAAAGCTGTAGCAGATAATGCTGGATACGATGGGAATCACTACGATCTTTACGCTACTAGCAGCCAAGGTGAGCGTTTGCTATTAGCTAGTTTCAGTACAGGCTGTGGATTGCCTACCATATCAAATAAAAAATTCACCCCTAATGGTAATGACGGTTTAGTAGTAAAAGATTCTAACAATAACAATTTATATATAGTTGCAGTTTCTGAGTGCAAATACTCTATTAGTTGTGATGAGGATTGCCCACCAGATAGCCATAAATGCACCCATAATAAATACCCAGGATATTGTTGTGTGCCGTGCAAGGGAGTCGGCGATCGCCTAAAAAACATTGCAAACAAGGTGAGTCGATAATATGGCAGAAATTTGCAAAGATATTGACGCGGGACTTATCGCTTTAAATGCTGCAATAAACAAACTAAACAGTAACCTCAGTGGATTAGATAAACGACTAAAAAATCTTGAGCGTAACTCTAATTCTGGCAATGATAACAGCGACAGTGGGCTAGAGAAACGGGTTATTAAATTAGAAAATGATGTCTTAGAACTAGGTGGAGTAGTAAAGGATATCATCGACGATCTCAAGGATTTGCTAGACGCTGCTACAGAACACACCGAAACTGCCAATCAAGCACAAGGCATATTCTCATCAATTATCGATTTCTTTGTGAACGAGTAACCGATTATGGCAGTCTCTCAACAAATATCTCCTAGTGCTTTAAGAGCATACAAATTATCAAAATACGCTAATGGTCAGCCAGGAAAAATGTTACTCGAAGCTAAAAGGGCAAGAAGAGTAACATCTCAATTCATGTCGAAAAGCGGTGCAAAAGAAGCAGCTAAAAAAATGAAAGCTCTCAAAAGCACTGCTGCTAATGCCAAAAAAGTTGCAGATGCCACAAAAAAAGCTTCTGACATCGCTACCAAAGTAAATGAAGTACTCCTTAAAAATATACCTGGTAGTGCTGTTCTGGATAAAGCATCTCGTGTCGGTGGCATTCTGGGAATTTTGGCAGCCATTGGAACAGTAGCTTTACTCAAATTTCAAGAGGGTATAAATGATGGTATTTTTGATAGTTTTGATAGGTTTAGTAATGACCTAACAAAAGTCAACACAACAGCAGTACAGAATGGATTAAAACTTAAAACACTTGATACCAAGATACAAAAATTTGAAAAAGAGTTAAACGCTAACGCTAAAGATTATTATCAGCTAAATAAACAAACTGAAACTATCGCCAAAAATGCAGTAGATGCTAAAAAACAGAGCAACGATGCATTGTATGAAACGCGGGAAGGCAGGAAAATACTAACTGGACTGGCGGAAGCCGCGAGAAAACTAGGAAATGATGCTTTGTACGAAGCACGAGCAAACAAGCGCGAAATTGATTCAAAAATCACATCAATTCAGCAACAGATTAGTAAAATTTCAATAGACACTAATCAAAAGTTTCAGCAGCAAGTACAAGCAACAATTCAAAATATCCAAAAAGGACTAGTCGAAGCTAAGGCACAAGCAAAAGTTGCTACTGATACTGTTAATGTACAAGCAAAAGCGATCGGCACTGTGCAGACTGCAATCAAAACAGTTGACACGAAAATAGTTGATTTAAAAAATTCTGTTGTTCAAATAATTAACAACAAAACTCAGCCGCTAGAAATTAAACAGCAAGAATCAGACCAAAAAACAAAGGTAGTACTTACCACAATTGAAGGGACAGTGGCAGGACTTAAACAAACTTATCAGCTATCTTATGAAGCTCAAGCTGCTAAATGGAATGCTGATTTAATGAAGCTCCAAGGAAAAGTTGGGGACATTGAAACAGTAACAAGTTCCAGTAGTTACAAGTCTGCAACTGCTGATTTAACTAAGGATGTAAACCAACTAAAACAGGATGTTCCTAAGCTAAAAAGTGATATTGAAACTAACAAAGCCGACATTAACAAAATTGATACAAGACTCAAGGATCAAGAAAAAGTGAATAGTGCAGCACTACCAAAGCTTGACCAAATACTCGGAATACTGCCTCTAATACCAGCACGCGCAGCCGCAGAAATTAGACCAAGTATTCCAACAATTCCACAGATAGAGACTGCCGCAGCTACAGGAACGTGCCGAACAACTCAGCCAGGAGGTTGCATGAATCGGGCACTCAATGACAATGCAACAGGCATCGTCAACAACAACAATACTAATGCAGCCAATATTTTAGATGCTGTGAACACTGGTGCTAATGCTGCACTCCTGGCAGGGCAAGAGACTATCTTACAAAGATTAGGCGACCAATTACCAGGTGGTATTGGCGGGAAACTATCAAGATTTGCAGAATGGATGCACCTTGATAGAGTACTAAATATTATGATTCTCGCTGCAACTATTCATAATGCCTTGATGTTATCGAATGACATCGGGCAAACATTGCTAGGAGCAATCAACAATGTCTTACAACTAATAGGATTAAAAAAAGAAGATGGTAGTAGCTTTGATTTAGGCTCTGTAATTAGTGGGACAATTGAAAATTTAATAAAAAGTGCGATTGGAGATGATAATTACACTAATTTAAAAGAGGCTTGGGCTAAAGCCAACCGCATTTACCAAGCGACTACCAACGTCATAAATAGTTTTTTGAATTTATCTCAAACTATTTTACAGGCATCTGAATTAATAGCTGCTCACACAGGAAAAATCGGAAACGCTTTAAAAAAAGGTGGGGTTATCCTCGAAAACGCTTATGGATGGATGAATCCTCAGCCAAAGTTTAATCGTGTCACACAATTTTTAGAAGGATTGCAAAATGGTGCAAGCACTATCCAAATGGTGACTCAAGCACCTCTTGATGTAGTAAATGCGGTGACAGAAACAACTACGGCAGCAACCGAATTCGTGAAAGCAGTCAAAGAAGACGATAAGCCCGAAAACAAAGCTACACCCACACCAGAACCCGACGAATTAAAAGCTAAGGAACAGGTAAGTAAAGCTAATTCACAGCCCAATCCGTTTGATTTCTTTGATTTATTTGATGGAGAAGACTAATGGCAGAATTACCTGATGATTTTGATCCATTTGAACATTTACAGCAAACTTATAAAACGGAATTCAATCGACGGGTAGATAGATACTTTAAAGATGTTGAGGGCAACGGTGATTTATCTGGGGTTCGTCCATCTTTAAAATTAGCTTGTCGGATTTCGGATAACGACAATGACGCCATGATGAACATGCGTCATAATCTTTTTTTTAATGTAATCGGTTATAGCAGAAAAAATTTAGCTGTAGTTTATGGCTCAAAATTTGATACTGCTCCTCCGGTCGCTGGGCATCCACAATTATTTTTATATTTCTCCCAAGATGGCGCTGCGCAACCAACAGATGAACCATTACTTGAACATGAAAAAAGTTGCAGATTGATGAACTTTTCATGCTCTAGTGGAGGTGTCAAACCTGCTATTGCTAAATCTGATATGGTAGCAATTGCCCAGGAAATAAAAACTTTATTTTTAGATAATAAAAGAGGTATTACTTATACTTGCGGCAATAAATCAGCATCCTACACAGATCCAGAAAATGGTTTTCCGAAAGGAAATTATATTTTAGTAAATTCTAAAGCTGATGCCGAAAACATATATGAGAAGATGTGCAATGCAATTGATGTACCTTTCAAGGGAGCATCGCATATACTTCTAAACGACCCCGACAAAGCCAGTACCACCACTGCGACAGCTGGTAAAACAACTATTCTGGGGAAACAAAGAAACAACAAGCGTTACAGACCTATAGCTATACTCCGGTTTAGATACGCTTACATCTCACTGGGTAATTTGATCCCTCCAGTATTCCTCATTGACACCACGCTGAGAAATCCATCTCTAGTAGAGTGGCTGTGAAATTTGGTCGGGAAATTCGTCTGAAACCTATTAGGTTTCGGTACAACGGATAACGTTAAAAACTAGCCTATGTTGGGAAAAAATCTAAACGAGAGATTAATCAATATGGGTTTTAGAGCGTTAAACAGGTATGAAAGCCAAAAAGCTAGATATGATGCTTACAAAGCTTGGCAGGGCAAGACCCTAGAACAGAAAAAAGCTTTGTATGACGCAATTCCAGGCATTAGTACTGGCAGAGCTAAACCGGTGCTTGCAGATGGTTTTATTATCCCCTTTAACTCTACCGGCACAATCGTTACGTACATTGAGACATCTAAGATTTTAGATGCAACCCAAGGCACGGCTGTCGGGAAAGATGTAGCGAATGCTCTGCGTACTGCATTGCTTGGGCAGTATTTCCTCACTGCGGCCGGAACTACCCCCGTGGTTCTGCAAAACCCCAGATATAAGTTTGCCAGGCTGAGTTTTACCAATAAAGAATCTTTTGTGGATCGTGTCTCCCGTATCACTGGAGCTACTTATAAAAAGCCCACAACCGATACAGTATCAATGCCCTTTGGTGGAAAAACGATGTCTGAGGATTTTGACACAGCTGTTCTGGATATTAAAACTAGAGCAAGTGGCGCAAGTGCTTGGAAAAATGCCGGCACCGCTACAGTCAAAAAATCCTACAAGTTCACCCCAGAAGGAATTTAAAGTCAAAAAATTTTACAAGTTCACCCCAGCAGAAGGAATTTAATCCATGTATAGCCCAATAGCCCAGAGAGAAGGATTTCTATGGGTTCCCAGCGATGATATTGATTTACTAGCAGTAGAGATTGATATTGATGCCAGCGATTCAGAATTCGCTGGGATGATTGGGTGTAACCAAGCAGCAAGGCAATGGTTACAGAATGAAATCTCTTTAGCTGACTACTGCGATAAGCTGCAATTCAATGGAATAAAAAATCCTTATGAAATTGTGGGTGAATTTTGCGATCATGTCGAGTTGATAATGCACCGAGGGGCGTAAGTGAGCAGGAATTTACAGCTAGGGACAGAAAGTAATTGGCATTTGCAATATAGTGATTCTTTCCCGGCTGTAAGTTATTTGAATGATTCGGCAGGGAAACCAATTTATCAACAGATAACTGAAATAAATGTTCCTGTAGTATTTGATAAGCCTATCATTGCTGTGTCTGTGGTCACTACTATTCCCGCAGGCAAAATTTGGAAGTATGCAGGATACTTACGCCGCAGCTTAACAACTGGTTTGGGTGCAAGTTTTGTGGGTGAACCTGAAAGCTTGTTTTTAGGTAAATTCAATTTAATAATTTTTGACGATCTAAATATTAATTATTCCGTATCACTTCAAGTTCCTAAATGGTTTATCAATGCAAATATTGCTATTTATCAATACGAAGGAATAGATACGACAAGCCTAGAAGATGATGTGCAAGCGATAAAAACATCGCTGGGTATATAAAATGAAAATTGACATCAACAATGCTTTTACTGTTGTTTCTCTAGCCTTTATGTTGATTGCGGGTATCTATCGATTAGCGCAGATAGAATCGAATATCAATGCCAAAATTAACAGAGTTGAGACTACTGTGTTATCGGCAGTCGATCAACTGAAAGATAACCTTGTTGATCGGTTGTACACTGTTGAAAGAAAGGTAGATGTACACTTAACTGAGTACAGCGAAAAGAAACTTTTTGTTGAGTACCGTCTAAATGGACTTGAAAGCATGATTAAACACAAGTTTGACAGGCTTGCAAACTGGGTCAAGCAGATAGTCGGATTTCTCAATAAACAATCTAACTTCCAAATCCGAGACGATAAATTTTAGGCACAAGTATTTATTCCCCGCCTCCCATCCTGAAGAAGAATTTACCTTCCCCCGCACTATGTCCACTACCTTCTGGCAGGCGTTGTGTAGTGTACAGGCAAGCAGACGCTGTTTTCCCATGTGCATATCTCAGTTTAACCCTCTGGGGATTCACTCTAGCAATTTTGAATGCAGGTTATAAATACCAGTCTTGAAAATACGGGTATCCTCTGATGCAAGCATCAATGGAACCCGTAGATGGTGGAATGAGTTGCTCTATCAACTCAATTCACTATGGAAATTCTAATCATTATTCAAGTCGCGTTTTTCTGTTTATTGGTGCTACTGGCAATCATCCACATACTGCAACTGATATACATCGAGTGGCGCAAGCCTGATGCAGAAAACCCACGCCAACCATCTGGCAAAGTTTCTCAGTCATACCGTAATGACCCTAGAAACAGAGCATTGCAAGGGGACTTACTCGTATTGCTTAAAGGTGATGTAGCTACAGCAAAACGCCTTTTATTGCAACAGAGGCGGCGCAAGCCAGGACAATCAGATAATTGGTACTTAGAAAAGGTAATTTACGACTTGGAACGCGATCGACACTGACTAGTCAAAATCTCCATTTTGTCTGTTCATTTCAAAAAGTCCCAACTTTCAGCCAATGGGACGTGCCAATAGGAGCATTCCACATATTCATCGGTTTGGGGATGCTTTTTAAAAGCGTGTCCCCCAGCAAAAAGTATTTCTGGATAATTGTCTAGCTCTGGGATTCGTATAGTTTTGCGTTCGCCGTCATCCCTAATTAAAGTAATCTCCATAATTCACTTTTCGTCACATTTTAACTGCCCAGTGGACACGCGAGAAAGTCCACTGGGCAGTAAGCGTTTTTATTCAAATTAGTCAAAGCTTTAGTGCTGTTTACCCTTGAAAATTGGGGCTTTTGGAGTATGACACCAACTAAATTTAGTCAAGAATTAGTCAAGGGCAAAATTTGCAGCCTGGAAGTAGTGGGTGACGAGGGATTTGAACCCGCAACCAATAGATTAAGAGTCACCGTCTCATCAGAATCGCAATGCAAAAATCCAGCAAGCTAGCTGCTAGTTGATTCAAGTTTAAATTTGCAGATTTAAACTAAAGCCGATCTCCGAACGGATTAGTCCAAGGGTTTTTTCGTGTATATTCAAATGGAAATTTGTAGTACATCTTATTTTCGAGTCTCCACCTAAAACTACTCAGCAATACTGATTTCAGTTTTCCTCTGTACACAATGCAGTAAACTCTACGACCTTTTGCGGTGTAATCATTTCTAAGTAGTGTGATCATTTTCAAATAAGTTCTGGTGGCAGGGGGCGATCGCTTTTATTTATCGCCAAGTCAAAAGCTCTTTGGTGATGCTCGGCGTTGATCCATGCATGGTAGAGGTTACTGTGAACTGACAGACTGTGCCCCATCTGCTGCGCTGCAAGGGTTATATCAATTCCATACTCTAGAGTGCGAATAGCCCAAGCATGGCGAAGATCGTAAACCCTAAATGGTAAGTCATCATTTCGCCTAAATCTTTGAGTAACGGTTCTGCCAATTGCAGAATTATTTCGGGTTAAGTTGATATCGGGAATTTTGACATTAGGCAAGCCAAATGAGTCAAACCACTCTGGATGAAAGGGCCAGACTTTTCTGTAGCCAGTCTTGCCGGCGAGAACGGTAATAATTTTATTACCTGCTCGTAGCTGCTCTAAATCTAAGAAAAATACTTCATGATTTCTCAATCCGTAAGTGGCAAGCATTCCAAATATCCACTGCCACTTCACATCCCCTAGATTTGAATGGCATTCAAGAATTAATTTGTCCGTTGGCAGACTGCGGGCCTGCCTGTTTCTATATCCATAACTTCCTGAATAAGAACTAGGATTAAAGTCAAGGTCAGCAAAGTTAGCCAATAATCGCAGTGTCAAACAAAATCTTTTCCGGGTTCTAGTGTCTGGTGTAGTTGTTAAAATGGCTTGCTTTAGTACTTCAGTATTAAGTATTTCGTGTGGAGGCAGTGTCTTAAAAACTGTTTGATACTCAACCTTCCATGTACTTTCTGTTTTAAAGTTACGTTGCCTTCTCTCAAAATAATCTTTCTCGAATTCTTGAATCAATTCACCAATGGTTTTCACTTTACTATTCTGTGATTCTGGTTTTAAATAATCATTCCAGTCAAAGTTTTTAGTATCAAGTTTTAGTCTGAGAAGCTTTGCTTCTCTTTCAGCAAGCTTTACACCGTCGAGGTTAGCGACAGTAATATTTATTTTTTGTTGATGCCAGCCGTTTTTTAATGCCAAAGGTTTTGGGGGAAGTGTTGCACGCAAATAAAGCCTGACACCAATTTGTTCAATTTTGATACCGTAATTACGGAGTCTTCCGTTAGCCTCCTTAAGAGCGTGTTCAATATTTTTCATGAAAATCCCATTAAAAATCCATCCCAAAATGAAGTAGGTTTTCATCTACTTCTCATTGGGAAAAACTATTTTGAATTGCCGAAGTTCGAGTATTGGGAAAAGCGATCGCACTCCTCAAAAATGCGTTCGCCCTTGGCGTTGGCGCAGCCATCGCTTTTGAATTAACTATGGTTTTGGCTTCTCAATAATTATTGAGCCTTCACCATTCGGATAGGCTATGCTAACAGCGCTGCAAGGGGAGTTTTCAAGAATTTTTATCTCTTTAGGGAAGTGCACTTCTAATTCACCCTGACTCATTTCAAAGCTTTCAATTGCGTTGATCATCTTACTGGCGTTAGGTATGGTGACTTTGAAATTACTACTCATTTTGTTGACCCTCATCTAAATTTTGTTGCAATCGCCTTCAACTTTTGAAAGGCTCCATAACTCTGCCAGCAATCCCAGACACGAAGCCCAATGACACGCCACACCAGACATAAGAAGGTCTGACAAACATAGTGGCAATACCAATAACACCAGACCAAAACAGACCTGTTGCTAATATCTTTAATCCTTTGCCCTGTTCGTGGCTGTTCAGGGCTTCGGCGATGATCCGCGAGTTCTCTAAGGAGGTAGTAATTTTGAGAATATCCGCTTGGCATTCCCGCTCAATTCGCGCGATCGCATCTCGATCCGCCTTGACTGGAGATGCTGCCATCTTGACAAGCACCAAACTTAGCACTTCGTTACCATCCATTCCTCTGTCCCTCCTCTAAAATTTGTTGCAATAGCTTTTCCGCGTCGTCCCACTGGCGACCCCCCATTTTGAGAATTTGCTCGATAACATAGGTTTTACCCCTAACTTCCAAAAGCGACTTAATCGCCAGATAGAAGACTTTCTCTTGGTTGGCGGAAGTGGAAGTTTCCTCAGTTCGATCCGCGCTCGGCTCTTTGTACAAGTGTTCTAGGCTGGTAGTCAGTTCTTGCTTGACTTCCGGCGGGTAAGTCGGTGCATCACCATAGACTTCGTAAAGTGCTTGCTCTTGCTGCTGGGTATGCAGTGCAAATTCGGTTTGCTCTAACTCTTGGTTCATAGCCGCCAGTGCTGCACATCGAGCATCCTGGACAATCAATCGCCGCGATTCTTGGACAAGTTGCACTGATGCAACTAGCGCCAAACTGTAGCTGATTCCTTTAGCGATCGCGGGAACTGGAGAAAGTGCAGTTAGCCAAAAGGCTGTTGTACTTGCTAGCAAACAGTTGGCTTTTAACCACCTATTAGCCATGAAAGCATTCCTCCCAAGACAATCGAAGCTGCGATCGCAATCAGCAAGGCATAATAATCTGGTTCAGACAGCTTGAGAAACGGACGAATCGCATCATCTGTGAGTAGAGCGATAACCAGCCCAGCGCCGGACATAATATAGATAACCCACATCACACGAAACAAAGCAGGATGCAGCGCCCCTAGCCAAGCCACAAAGCTAGAGGCGATACACCCCAGAAGGAACCAAGCCCCCAGGTGTACCGCCTTTGCCATTAGTATTTTTCCTTGACTTTGGCTTTGAGTTCGTCAATGCGCTGCTGTGCCTTGTTTTCAGCGCGATCTAAACCAAAGCCTAGATTTGCATACTCCGGTCGAAGTGCGTGCAGGTGTCTTGCGGTGGAAGCATCAGACCGTTTTTTAGTGAGTTCGCCATCCGCAACGCCCTTAATGTAGTTACGATGGGCAACATGTACCTGTGCGTCTGATTCTTCAAGCTTTTTGAGAGATTTGTAGGCGCGTTTCGCCTGACGCGCTTCCTCTCTTTTTTGAGTTGCAACTCGCTTGAGTGCGTCAGCCTCAGTCTTATTAAAGTAACGTGGTGTATCATTGACGGGTGCTGTCCTGACAGTCTCCCAACTCCCCGCATTCACTGGGTTAATGACGGTTGGATCTGTTGGAGATAGCACCTTGTTTTTATCTATGCCGTGTCCGCCCGTGGACAGCGAAGACTCGTTACTTTTGTTGCTGGACTTTGCAGCGCTGGTAATTCGTGCAAGGATTCCCATGTTTACTTCCTATCTACAAACTTGGTTTTTGACTTTCTCAAGCTGTTGGCTTTGAGCTTTCATTTCGCGCAGTTGCACTTGATCCGCGCTCTGGTAAGTGGAGATTGCACCTATACTTAAACCGGCGACTAACGCAGCTGCAAGCATGACTAAAAATGCAGCAAGATTATTCCCGGCTGGTGCGGGTTCTGGATCGGGAACTGGGTAAAATTCCCCAGTGAACGGGACAACTTTGCTGGTGCGTTGCTGTTTAGTCTGTTTCATCTCCTCCCTCCAAAAGTCTTGGCTGATAAGTGGGTAAGAGTAGATGCTCGGTTCCGGCGTTGATGGCAGCGCGGACTGATGTTTGCACTATTTGGCGCTGTTGGGGTGTGGGATTGTCCCGCATCTGCTTGATGCGTTGCAACGTTCGCCCCGGGAGCAGTCGCCAGTATTCCTCTGCAAGTCGCTGTGCATCCTCCTCTAGAAGCGATTCAAGCAAATCGGATGCGTCGGATTCTGCATCAATTTCTGCATCGTCATCTGTTGCAGTTTTCGATGCA
>NZ_JAVRCB010000073.1:0-29488 GCF_034530955.1 Nostoc sp. DedQUE05
TTCCTTGTTTTCCCTGAATTCACTTCTTGGCAACCTTGTCAATGCGTAAGTCCTACTTATGTATCTGGGACTTTTGCAAGAGGTCTACTGTATAACGACTGAACTCACCGACAATCAAGCCAACCGAATTTTTAAGTTGATAATATTGTAATATCGATTAATATTCCAAATATGGCATATTAATTCAGGGTGTGAGGAGCCTGTGGTGAGTGAAGAATGGCAGATTATTTACTACCAGGAGGTAGACGGGACTAAACCAGTTGAGGAGTTCTTCAATGATCCTTCGCTCACCAAGGGCGAATCAAAGCAGTTTCAACTGCGCCTGTACTATCTAAAAAACAAAGGATTAGCCTTACTGGTCGAGCGTTCAGATATTTTAGACAAAATAGAGACAGAAAATAATCTTTATGAATTACGTTTAGATAACACTCCTAACAATATCCGTGTCTTTCTGTGTGCTTTACCAGGTAAGCGTCTAATTTTGCTGCACGCTTTTAAGAAGAAAGGTGATAACACTCCAATAAGACAAATTAAGATTGCAGCTAAAAAGCGAGATTTTATAGAAGCAAAGGAGGATAAAACAGATGAGTAATAATCCCCATTTAGGCGGCGATGCTTTAGCTTCCTTAAACAAAATCGTCCAGGACACACCAGAGAACCGTCTAATTGAGCATCAAGAGATTTTCCGGCTTGCCTTAACTCAGGCAATGCGAAATGTACGTAAGCGGCTTGGACTTACTCAGAAAGAAATGGGTGAACGGTTTGGTGTGGGGCAAAGTTGGGTATCCAAATTAGAAGATATCAATAATGATCACACGTTTGACTCCGTACTTGCCTACTTAAATGCTTTAGGCGCAGATTTTGAGGCAGCGATTATTGTAAAAAAGCAACGGGTTGAAATAATTGCAGCAAATCTGACTGTGGATAAGATAGACGTAGAGGCAGCCATCAACGCAATATTTGAAGATGCTGACAACACAGAGCCTGTGCACGAAGTACCAACCCCAGATTTTAACTTAATCTCACCAAAAGAGAGAGAGACATATTCTGAGGCACAGCATGTTCGGCATCGACAAGGAGGTTCTTGGGGGAGGGATAGTGTGGCATGAAGACAATTACTTTTTATTCATATAAAGGTGGTGTTGGTAGAACACTGGCCGCAGCAAATTTTGCACTTTATCTAGCTAAACTGGGTCGAAAAACTGTTTTAGTAGATTTTGATCTTGAAGCACCAGGTTTAGACGCAAAGTTTGCCCAGTTTTCTGGATTTGAATTACCATCTGATCAAAAAGGACTTCTCAATTACATCTTAGATTATCAGCAACAAAATACTGATCCAGGAAGCATTGATCAAATAAGCCTTCAGATACCAATTCCTTCAAAAAAAACTTCACCCTTATGGCTCATTCCAGCAGGGCAGTATCTCTCTGATGAGTATTACAGAAAGCTGACTGAGCTTGACTGGAATTTATTATTTTCTAAAAGACGTGATGGGGTTGCATTTTTTCAACAGTTTCTTGCCAGGATTGAAAAAGAATTGCAGGCAGATTTTGTGATTATAGATTCCCGCACAGGCATTACTGAAATAGCAGGTATTTGTACACAGCAGCTACCTGATGAAGTTGTCATGCTGTCTCCTTTGAGTTCAGAAAGTATCAAAGTAAGCAAGCATATTAAGCAGCTAATTGAGCAAAGTGCAGTAGCTAAAACCCTTGGAAAGTCAATCGAGGTTAAAGTTGTTGTGTCACGCGTACCAAAACCTAAAGATTTAGACAGCTTTAAGCAAAGGTGTTGCCAAATTTTTGAAACAGATGAGACTAAGCTGTTCTTTTTGTTTTCCTGTCCTGAACTAGAACGAGAGGAGTTCTTGGCAATTGCTGATCCTGACAGTAATAAGGAACTAGTAAACAACTATGTGCGATTATTTTATGGATTGGATTTAGAACTTTCTAGTGAAAATATTCGGGCTGAAATTGAGCAAATAGGTAGTCGCTTACTATTTTCATCTTCACTTGAAAAGTTAGAGAAGAATGTTTTAGAGCTAGTTGCACTCTATCCGCATCCAGATGTATATCGTGCTGCTATGCGGTTCTTCCGGTTAAGAGAAAACACAGAAAAATTAAGGTCTTTTGGTTGGGAACTCCTAGAGCTATTACCAACTGATCAAGAAGCACAACAGATTCTTGCAGAAAGCTATTTATCTGAGCGGAAGCTTGATAAACAAGATAAGAAAAAAGCTCTGCGTGTCATAGATCCCTTATGGCAAAGAAAAGAGCTAAAATCAGAACAAGCTGTACGCTATGCAGATATATTGGAAGATTTAGAGGAATACTCTAAAAGTTTCGCAATTATTTTTCCTTTGTGTGATGATGAGAGCCTAGACGCTGATAGCCAAATTCAAGCAAAATTGATTGCAGCTAGAACTGCTTTAAAACTAGGTCAAAGTGAGATTGCAGCTAGATTAATTCCAGATATTCCTCCGAAGCAACTAGGCGGCCCGCTCATATTTTTAGCAATTGAAACTCTTAAAGAGAATGGAGATTATGAAGGCGCCTTGGAGTCTGCCAAGCAGTTTATACGCCGAGAATACAATCCTACGGTTATAGAGCAAGCAGCTCGTTTAGCTTACCAATTAGATCGTGTTAAAGAGCTAGAAGACGTAATACGTTCACTTGCAAAATTCCGTATGTTAAAGGACGAAAGCTTTTATCAAAACTTAAAGGACTGTGGATTATCTGATCTGGCACGTGAATTACAAAAGACATCTTAAACTACTTTGTTATTGGTACTCTTAATATTTTGAGTTTGGATGAGTTAACGCAGTTTTTACACAACTTCTACAATAAACGCCATCCCAAGGAGATGGAAGTACCCGAAAAATGTCATCATAGTTAGAGTGAAAACATTTTGGAGACAAGACAACGGTTTACGCACGCCCTTTAGCACGGTTAATTGAACAATTGCAACGCCTACCGGGAGTTGGCCCCAAAAGTGCCCAACGACTGGCTTTGCATATTTTGAAGCGGCCAGAAGCAGAAGTAGAAGCTTTGGCACAAGCTTTAGTTGAGGCAAAAAAACAGATAGGCTTGTGTTCTGTTTGCTTTCACTTATCTGCTGAACCTGTTTGTGAAATTTGCCGCAATGCCAACCGTGACAATAACACTATCTGTGTTGTTGCAGATCCTCGTGATGTGATTGCATTAGAAAAAACCCGCGAATACAAAGGCAAGTATCACGTTTTGGGCGGGGTGATTTCGCCAATTGATGGAATTGGCCCAGATCAGCTAAATATACTAGCTTTGCAGCGCCGGGTAAGTCAGCAAAAACCTCAAGAGGTAATTCTGGCAATTAGTCCGAGTGTAGAAGGGGAGACAACAACCCTATATATCGGTCAGCTACTGAAACCATTTACTAAGGTGACGCGGATTGCTTTTGGTTTACCTGTAGGTGGCGATTTGGAGTACGCAGACGAAGTGACATTGGCGAGGGCGTTGGAAGGCCGTCGGGAGTTAGATTAAGTTTTGTTGATTTTGCTGGTTAATCACTTTCTCGACTATTGACTGTACATAACATCCGATCGCAAGACGTACTTTCGCCCCTGGATAATAGTAGCGCCCTCATGTACTAGTTCGTGGACAAAACACAAAGCCATACCTGTTACTGGAAGCACAGCTAGATTAGATAAATCTTGGTAATATTGAGGAAGATAAAAGCGGGTTTCGCCGCCTTCAAAGCCTTCATTCAGATAAATCATGAAAGTCAATAAACTTTCCTCACCATTAGTTCGTCGATAAGCACCATCATGGTGAGGTGCAAACCTCTGACCTGGATCGTAGCGATAGAAACGAAAACGCTCATTCAGCCCAACTGGATGCCATCTACCAATGGTGTTGGGGATATAATTTGACACACGCTGCCATAAATCAAAAGCACGCTCTCGGTCATCCAAAATAACGCGCTGATTATTGCGGATGTCGGGACGCATTTCAAAACCTCGGTGGGTAGTAATAGGAGCATCTACATAGCCAATGTTTTCTGTTAAAGTAATATATTCAGCGCATTCTGCTGGCGAAAGAATATTTTCCAGCGTGAAAATTTGGTTGCGAAGCAAATCTTTCTTGGTCATGGTTAAGTCGAGTGAGATTTAAGCTTGATGAATAGTGTATTATTTATAACCCAATACAGTTCAGTTGAGCCTAAAATCCAATGGACAGAAATAGAGTTTTAGCGATGATTTTGCCCTAGTAAATCTGCAATTGAGGTGAGTAATTCAGTTGGTTTTACTGGTTTGGCAATATGTTTCTGAAAACCAGCCGCTAAAACTCGATCGCGATCGCTTTCTTTAGCATAGGCGGTAAGAGCGATCGCCGGAATTTCCCCGCCCTCCTCTTTGGGCATGGCTCTAAGCATCTTAATCAAGCTGTAGCCATCCATTTCTGGCATTCCTAAATCACTGATTAATAAATTAGGTACAGCCTGTGCTATAATTTTAAGCGCCTCTTTTACCGATGCTGCGGCAGTTATCAACGCCCCATTCTGTTGTAGCAAGAAGTGCAAAAACTCCCGTGTGTCAAGATCATCATCAACAATTAAGACCCGTAGTCCACGCAGAACTGACGAGTTAAATTTCTCCCCCGCTCCTCCTGTTTTCTCTGAACCGTCAGTTTCCTTCATCACGGGCAGTCTGACAGTAAAAACTGCTCCCTGTCCAATTCCTGGACTGGCTGCTTTTACAGTACCACCATGCAACTCTACTAAGTGACGAACTATTGCTAATCCCAGTCCCAGTCCGCCGAATGTCCTGGTTGTGCTGCTATCAGCTTGACGAAAATATTCAAATACTTGGGGTAGAAACTCTGGGGAAATACCTTGACCTGTATCTTTAACTTGAATTAATGCTGAGGGAGAAGTTAATTCATTACTCAATGATAAGCTGACTTCGACTGAACCACGAGAGGGAGTAAACTTGACTGCGTTCGAGAGTAAATTCCCTACAACTTGCTGTAAGCGATTATAATCGCCTAACACTTTACCAACATTGGGGTCAACCTGTACTTTAATCTGGATAGATTTGGTTTCGGCAATTAACCGGACTGTTTCTAATGCAGCATCAATTACAGCTACTAAGTTAACAGTGGCAAAAGTCAGGTTTAACTTACCGCGAATAATTCGGGAGACATCCAGCAACTCATCAATTAATTGAATCTGCAATTGAGCATTTCTTTCGATGGTTTCTAAAGCACGATTTGTAGTCACTTCATCAAATTTGCGGCTTTTGAGTAGCGATGACCACCCTAAAATCGGGTTGAGGGGCGATCGCAATTCGTGGGAGAGAATTGCGAGAAACTCATCTTTATTTCGGTTTGCCTGTTTGAGTTCCTCTGCTTGTTGCCTAAGTGCTTTTTCTAATTGTTTCCTGGGGGTTAAGTCAAGAATAAAACAGATCCAAGATACGGGGTCTCGTTCCACCAAGGCACCACCAATTAGTATCGGAATGCGGGAACCATCCTTGTGGATGTATTCTTTTTCAAAAGGAGTACATATCCCAACTGTTAAAAGTTGTTCTAGCCCCTGCCGATCGAGATCGTGATATTCAGGTGGGGTGATGTGTTTTCTGTATATCTTACCCGCTAACAGTTCCTCTCGCGTATAACCCACCATTTCTAAAAAAGCCTCGTTCGCCTCAGTAATGTAATCAGGAGTGGCGAACATAATGCCAATAATGTTGGAATCAACTAACCGCCTTAATTGAGTTTCGCGCTGGCGCAAATCATTTTCTACCTGTTTGCGTTGGGTAATATCCTGGGTAGTACCCATCATTCGTACTGGCTTACCCTCGGCATCATAAAAGACACGACCTTTAGCAGCAATCCAATGAATACTACCATCAGGCCAAAGGGTGCGGTATTCGATGTCACACTCAACATTTTCCTCCAGAGAGCGGGCGATCGCTTCATGAATGCATTGGCGGTCTTCTGGATATACACAGTTGAGGAAAATCTCAAAGCTGATTTCGGCTTCTAGGGACACTCCAAACAGTTGATAACATTTCTCTGTCCAAATTACCTCGTTAGTAGTGATATTCCAAAACCACATACCCAGTTCAGCAGCATTAGTGGCCAACCGAATCCGTTCTTCACTCTCGCGTAGATTTGTTTCAATTTTTTGACGTTCCCAATTAGCAGCTTGCTGTTCGGTAATATCAGTACTCGCACCAACTACCCTAACCACCTGAGCATTTTCATCCCGGACTGCAAACCCCTGATCTACCACCCACAAATAGCGGCCATCCTGGTGACGCACGCGATACTCAATCCGATAACGGTTTCCATTGGCCATACTAGCTATGAATTGGTCGTTAACTCTTTGTTGGTCATCGGGATGAATGCGTTCTTGCCACCACTGGAAGGTAGGTTCAGTTTCTTGTTGGGTGTAGCCAAAAACCTGGGTTAGACCTTGAGTTCTTTCCACTGTATTTCTGCTAATCTCCCAGTCATAGATTAAGCAATTAACCGCCGCCGCTGCTAGCTCAAACCTTTCGTTACTTTGCCGCAAAGAAATTTCTATGCGTCGTCGCTCTGTAATATCAAAAGCGATCCCCAAAAGATATTGCGGCAATCCATCAGCAGTTCTGCTGTGCACAGTGTCATAGCTACAAAACCAGCGCCACTCTCCATTAGCGTGTCGAATTCGGTATTCAAAGCTGAGGACTTCACCCTGATAAGCAGAATTAAATTGTTCCAAATAGCTAGGGAGTCGAGCCAAATCTTCAGGGTGTAGAAGTTGAGTAAATAACTCCTTTCCCATCGCCTGGATTTCTGCTGGTGTATAGCCCCAACTTTGAGCAATTTCGTAATTAACGTAAGAATTTCGCTGCTCAATTAGGTCATAAATGTAGATTATCCCCGGAAGAGTGCCAGCAATTTGTTGAAACAGACGATGACTATCCCACAGTATTTGAAATTCATCTGCATTAAATAGTTGAGTATCTTGTTCGCAATTACAGTCTTCCTCTGATTGAGCGTGCTTAGATTCCGTAATATCCGAAAAAGTTGTCACGATCGCATACAGATTGCTTCCTTCAGTTTGAAACAGAGGTTGCGAGGAAAACAATAGCCAGACTAGCTCACCATTTGGCTTATAAAAGCCACACACCACATTTAAACAAGGTTTACCTGTATTTTGAGTAACCCTCGCAGGGTGAGCTTTACTGAGTAAAGGAGAACCATCTTCATGAATAAATTGCCACTTGGGATCGAGCAAATTTTGCCCCACAAGCTGCTGGGCGGTCAGTCCCAAAATGCGATCGCTAGCGGCATTGCAAGCCTGGATAGTGCCATCAGGCAAGTGAAGCACCATTCCTTCTTCTTGACTGGCTACTAGCGAAGATTTTGCCTTTTTACTAACTTGCCGATGCAGCAGCTTGTGATTAGCCAGCTGGTTGTAAAACTTTTCCGCGTCTGGCATTCTAAAAAGTGAAATAATTTTAAAGTTAATCTTAGATTGAGCGACTCATATTTACATAAATTTTAAGGCAATTTCTTCCAATTTGAGGTAAAAGCTGCGATCGCTACTTCTATCACCGAAACAGTGCTGAGTGCTGAGTAACGAGTACTGAGTAAAAAAGTAATAATCGCACTCAGCACGGGCTAAACCTTAGCTTTCCGCTAACAGCACTCAGCACTCCTCAATCAACCCCCAACATGAATACCAGGTCGCATCTGGGGATTCTTTTCAGCCCGACGCAGTACTTCACGGGTAACTACAGCAATGTCACCTTCGCCAAACAAGATAAAACGCAATAGGTATTGTATGGGATTTCCCTCAACCCAGCCGAAGTAAGCATGGGGAATCTTACCAGTTTGGTCGCGAATGTAAAGTAGTAAAGCTGCGATCGCATTCGGTACTGCTGCACTTTCAGCCCGGAGGATGCGATAATCGCCAACTTGCACCCCTTTTACTACGATTACATCCGCAAATTCCGAAGCATCGGATACATGGATTTCTAGAAACAGAATTGGATCGTTGGCTGGAATATGATTGTCTTCGCGTACCTCTTTTTCTTTCATAAAATACTCTAGGACATCGCCTGTATTCAAGCGATTTGCAATCAGTCGTATTGTTCCCTCGCTATCTTCGGCAAAGAATTGCCTAGCAAGTTCGTCAATTTCAATTCGCTCTGCCCGCAGTTCTGTTGAACGCCAAACACGAGAAACCAGCGAGGTAAAAATGATCGCACCGATGAAAAACCCAGCAATCCTAATCCCTTCTGGTCTTTCGATGATATTAACAATGGTGGTATATAAAAATAGCAGTGTAATGATGGCAAAAACGAGTCTGGCCCGCTTCTGTCGGTGACGGTGGGCTGATAAGGTGACGGCAAAGGCGGCTGAGGTGATCAACACCAGTACACCAGTTGCATAAGCCCCACCTTGGGCTTCTACACTTGCTTTAAAGATAATTGTGACAACAAAAGCGATCGCTGTGTAGACTAACACCAAAGGTCGGGTTACTCGTGCCCAATTGGGCGCCATGCCATAGCGTGGTAGGTAGCGAGGCACGATATTTAATAGCCCTGCCATTGCAGATGCACCTGCAAACCACAAAATAGAAATAGTACTTAAATCGTAAATTGTGCCAAAGCCATTGCCCAAATACAAATGTGCCAAATAAGCAAGGGCCCGTCCGTTAGCTTTGCCCCCCGATGCAAATTCTGCGGGTGGAATCAATAGAGTGGTTATAAAACTGGTGGTAAGCAAAAAGAAGCTCATAATTAGAGCAGCAGTGGTGAGCAACTTGCGTGTATTCCGAATCCGCCCTTTGGGATGCTGCGAAGTGCTGTTACTGCTACCTTTAACCAGGGGCATAACGGTAACACCAGTCTCAAAACCTGACAATCCCAGTGCGAGTTTGGGGAAGATGAGGAGAGAGATGCCGATTAGAATCAAAGGGTTAGAATGGCGTGCAAAAAGTGCAGTTTGCCAATTCGGAATCGTTTCTGTGTGATTTAATATCTGATACACACCGACGCCAACGACAATCAAGTTTAACAGCAGATAAGCTCCCACCAAAACTACTGCAATCCCAATGGCTTCTCGGAAACCTCTCAAGAAAACTGCACCTAGTAATGCAACTAATATCAAGGTAATTGCGATCGGCTGATTGTGAAGCCAATGTGGTGTCAGCGGATTTTCGACGATATGGGCTGTGGCATCAGCAGCTGACAAAGTAATTGTAATAATAAAGTCAGTTGCCACAAACCCAAGTAAGCACAGTACAAGTAATTTGCCTTGCCACCAGGAAAGTAAATGCTCTAACATTGCGATCGACCCTTCACCATGAGGGCTTTCGGCAGCAATGCGTCGATAGATTGGCAACGCTCCAAACAGCGTCAGCAAAACCAGAATCAAGGTAGCTATAGGAGAAAGAGCGCCAGCTGCCAGTGCTGCAATCCCAGGTTGATAACCAAGGGTAGAGAAATAATCTACACCAGTCAAGCACATCACCTGCCACCAAGAATGCTGGCGATGTGCTTCTTCCTTGCGGTAAGGCCCTTTTTTCTCTTGTCGGTTTTCTTCAAGCAACCAGTGGATTAACTGACTGCCGAGCCGTTTTGTTGAAACAATTGATTTAGCCATCAAATACGGTTGTGTTGCAAAAGTCGGCTTTGTGATTTTTTAAAGCCTTCGTGGTTTATTAAAATTTTTAACTACAAAGGCATAGCACTATTATCGTATGTTAAGCATCCTGTCCCATTTACAAAATATATAGCAGTAGTTCGTAGTCGTCTACCAGATCGAGATCGGTTGCAGGTTTTAGTATAGGAATAATCAATACTGCAACTGTATATTTTGGGATTAACGCTTTTGCGCTCTTAGCACCTTTAAGCCGTATAAATTATAAAAAACGACGCTGCGAAACTTGGTATGTACGCAATCAACAAATCAACCCTAAAATAAAAGTCACTTTTAGTTATATGATGTTTGTGTAAATGACCACAAGATAATTAGCCTGCTAATCTATAACTCTGTTTGTGTAGCCGCAGACTTTAGTTTGATAGAATTATGGGCATATAGTCGAACACAATATACAAACAATGTATTAGATAGGTTTCTAGCATCATGCGAACCCATGTGCACCAACTACACTAATTCAGATGTTTGACAATATCTGCAAGTTTTTAGTTGAGAACTTCTCCAGTGACTTCGCTACATGGTTATTAGGCGAATCTATTAATTTAACAGAACTAAGTCCAAAAGAATTATCTCTCGAACCGATTCGGGCTGATGCTGTAATTCTGTTGCAGTCGGAGCAAAGCATATTGCATTTGGAATTTCAAACCCAAGTCGATGCAGAAATTCCTTTTCGGATGATTGACTATCGATTACGAGCATATCGCCGCTTTCCAGACAAAGCAATGCATCAAGTTGTAATTTACCTCAAGCAAACAAATTCAAATTTGGTGCAACAAAATACATTTACAATTCCTGGGACACGACATGAATTTGCAGTTATCAGACTTTGGGAACAACCTACAGAAGTATTTTTGAGAACACCTGGACTCTTACCTTTAGCGGTCTTAAGCAATACAATCGATCCAGAAGTTATACTTACCGAAGTTGCACGGGAAATTAACGGGATTACAGAATTAAGAACTCAAAGCAATATTGCTGCTTCTACAGCGATTTTAGCTGGTTTAATATTAGATAAAGAGGTTATTAAACGAGTTTTGAGGTCAGATATTATGCGCGAGTCAGCGATTTATCAAGACATTCTACAAGAAGGTAAAGCTGAAGGCAAGGCTGAAGGTAAGGCCGAAGGTAAGGCCGAAGGTAAGGCCGAAGGTAAGGCCGAAGGTAAGGCTGAAGCGTTACTCGAAGTGGCAAGAAATCTATTTAGTACTGGTATGCCATTAGAGGCGATCGGCAAGGTGACAGGGTTATCAATTGAGCAGTTACAGTATTTACAGGTAAATGAGTCTCGTGAGTCCAATCAATAAATAATCGGTGCAGGTTAACTGCACCGATTAGCAAGTGTCACTCGAATTGAACAAACATCCCATTGTTTCACGCCAATGCTGAAGCTTGGGGTTTAGCAAAAATCATTCTTCCTGCTGTAGTTTGTAAAGCACTGGTAACTACTACTCGCAGTTCACCACCCACATAACTGCTACCTTCTTCAACAACTACCATTGTGCCGTCATCTAAGTAGCCAATGCCTTGACTGGGTTCTTTGCCTTCCTTGAGGATTTTTAAATCCAGGTTGTCGCCAGGTAAATAACTGGGACGGACGGCATTCACTAAATCATTCACATTCAAAACAGGTACTTTCTGAACACTGGCGACTTTAGACAAGTTGTAGTCGTTGGTTAGCAGTGTGCCGCTAATTTCTTGGGCGAAGCGTACTAACTTGGCATCCACTGTGGGAATATCTTCGTAGTCAATTGTATTAATCAAGATGCGATCGGGATAATCTTCCTTAATACGATTGAGAATTTCTAGTCCTCTCCTTCCCCGCACCCGCTTTTGGTCTTTGCTAGCATCCGCTACTTGTTGGAGTTCTTGCAAGACAAACTGCGGTACGAGAATTTGCCCTTCTAAAAACCCTGTTTCTAGTAAGGCTTCAATACGACCATCAATAATACAGCTAGTATCTAGAACTTTGGTATTGGCTGGTTTTAATGTTCCTTCCACTACCATCGATTCAACGGTGTTGGGATTAATGAACCGCAATAAGCCTCGCCCGTGGGTGTCTGCCAAATTCATGCCAGTGACGGAGAGGATGATACTACCGACAACTGCCACCAATGGCTTAATAAATCCAAAATCCGCCGGGATCGGGAGCAAAAATAGTGGGGCTAGCATCAGGTTGGCTAGTAATAGCCCAATCACTAAGCCAATGGCACGAGTTAAGATCGCTTCCAGAGGCATTTCTTTTACTTGTGATTCTAGGCGACGATATGTCGTCTGGAAACTCAGCCCGATCGCACCACCAATAATAGCGGCAAAGACGGCAACAACTAAGCGTAAAGCTTCTAGATTCGTTACCTGATCTAGCGCCCCATTGGGTAGTAGTTCAATGCTGTAGAACCCTATTCCCGACGCTGCTAGGATAAATGAGAAAATAATAATGGCGTCAAGCATGGTTGTCTTGTTTTCCTGTAACTGTGTTAACCGATAAAGTTAAGTATTTTTTATTTTATCGGTAAGATAAACCTATCAACATTGACTTACACTAAGGTTTTAGGCTGACAATATCTGCAATTATTATAACTAAAGGTTTTTATCTTAATATTTTTCATTGTTTTGTTGTAAAAAGACAAAAACTTGTAAATAAACTACTTATTTTGTAAGAATTCAGAATCCAGAATCTAAAAGTCAGAATTAAGAAGACTTTGATACCTAAACTTAATAAGTTTAATAAAATCAAGAAGTCATTACACGCTTGATTTGACAATTATTCTGGCTTTTGACTCCTGACTCCTGAATTCTTATCTCATTTTCATTGTCTCTAATTCGCAGTTGGATTCACTTAAAACTTTTCTCAAAATGAGTAAAACATTTAGTATTTCTGGAATTGCGAGTTCTGCTTATGTGCATATTCCCTTTTGCAGACGGCGCTGTTTTTATTGTGATTTCCCGGTATCTGTTGTGGGCGATCGCTTGCGGGGCGAAACATCTGGTACTATCTCCCAATATGTTGAGGTGCTATGTCAAGAAATTGCCATTACACCAGCATTTGGTCAACCTCTGAAGACAATTTTCTTCGGCGGTGGTACTCCTTCGTTGCTCTCAGTAGAGCAGCTACAACGGATACTGACAGAGCTACAGAAGCATTTTGGGATTGCGTCTGGGGCAGAGATTTCTATGGAAATTGACCCAGGTACCTTTGATTTAGCCCACATAGCAGGCTATCGCAATGCAGGCGTGAACCGGGTAAGTTTGGGCGTACAAGCCTTTCAATCAGAATTATTGCAAAGGGCGGGGCGATCGCACTCAGTTGAAGATATTTTTGCAGCTGTGGAACTAATCCACCAAGTCGAGATTCCCGTATTTAGCTTAGACTTAATTTCTGGGTTGCCGCATCAGTCTTTAGATCAATGGCAAGATTCCTTAGAAAAAGCCGTGGCGATAGTACCCACTCACATTTCCATTTACGATCTTACCATCGAACCAGGTACAGCCTTTGGTCGTTATTACAAACCTGGCGATACTCCTTTGCCTACGGATGAAGCCACAGTCAAAATGTACCAGATGGGGCAGCAGGTTTTAACTAGTGCAGGTTATGAGCATTATGAAATTTCCAATTACGCTCAACCTGGTTATCAGTGTCGCCATAATCGAGTGTATTGGGAAAACCGTCCTTATTATGGCTTTGGCATGGGTGCGGCGAGTTATGTTCAGGGGAAACGCTTCACTCGTCCGCGCAAAACTAAAGAGTATTACCAGTGGGTACAAGCTGGCGGTGTAATTGATTGTGATGTAACCCCCCCAAAGGAAGTATTGTTAGAAACGTTAATGTTGGGGTTGCGTTTGGCAGAAGGTTTGAGTTTGGCGGCGTTGGTAGAGGCGTTTTGCGAAGAGAAGGTGGAGGAGATTTGTCGGTGTTTGCAATTGTATTTTGAAAAAGGTTGGGTGGAAGTTGCACAGGGAAGATTGCGTTTGATCGATCCCCAAGGGTTTTTGTTTTCTAATGTGGTATTGGCAGAATTGTTTGAGAAGTTGGGGTGACGAACTGTTTATGCAAAAAAATAAAGTTAGAAAAGCTGTAATTCCGGTAGCTGGTTTCGGTACTCGTTTGTTTCCAGCTACTAAAGTTGTCAAAAAAGAACTTTTCCCGATTATCGATCGAGATGGTAGGGCAAAACCTGTGATTCTTGCAATTATTGAAGAGGCAATTAGTGCTGGAATTACAGAAGTAGGGATTGTGGTGCAGCCAGATGACAAAGAAGTATTTGCAGATTTCTTGAAAAACCCACCCAAAAAAGAACTTTTAGAGAAACTTTCACCACAAAATCAAGAATATAGCCGATATCTCGAAGATTTAGGTAGCAGAATTACCATTCTGTTACAAGAGGAACAATTAGGCTATGGTCATGCAGTATTTTGTGCCAAGGATTGGGTACAAAATGAGCCGTTTTTGCTCATGTTGGGCGACCACATTTATGCATCTGACATTGAAAAGTCTTGTGCTAGTCAAGTTTTAGATGTTTACGAACAAGTTAATCAAAACGTTGTTGGCTTAACTACAATGCCAGCAGAAATTATTCATCAAGCTGGGTGTGTAACAGGGGTTTGGCAAGAGTTAAACTCGATTTTGTCAGTTAGACAACTGTATGAAAAACCGACTATTGAGTATGCACAACAGCATTTACGTGTAGAAGGAATGTCAGAAAATAATTTTTTATGTATATTTGGCTTATATTTACTAACGCCGAAAATTTTTGACTTTCTCGCAGAACATATCAACCAAAATTTCCGAGAACGAGGTGAATTTCAGTTAACATCTTGTCTTGAACAATTGCGTCAGGAAGAGGGAATGACAGGATATGTTGTTAAAGGCAAGTGTTTTGATACAGGTTTGCCAGATACTTATCGGCAGACAATGATTGATTTTAGAAAAATATAGATTAATCTTAGTTCAATTTGTTTATCTGGGAGGCTCTCACTTTTTAAAATAGTTCAAATAGATAGTAGTCTATTGAGGTAAGCAGAGGCATCTTGAAAATATAACGTTTAATTTGCTCCTGGCGATCGCCTCTTTTTTTGTTAAAGCAGTTTTCAGGTAGATGGGTTACAAAATGCAGGACTCTAAATCAAATACAAACCTTAAAAAACTACCTCAAAACTAGCGGTAGTTAGAGTCGGAAAAGAGGTAGCATCCAATTGTGCAAATTTACCCCCGGAATTAATCTCAGCAAAATCATTCGCCGAACCATTAGGGTTATAAAAGAGACTACCATTTGCGCTATTATAAACGATCGCTGCACTACTACTTGCAGCTAAAGTATCATTTGTGACTGTGGCAAAGTCTGCGGAATCTAATTGAGTCGGAAAGACTGAGTTACTTAGAGCTGTAAAGGTAGATTTAGATAGTTGGATCTTGTCTTGCTCAGGATTGAAGTCACTAATAACATCAACTCCGAGTTCCCTAATATTAAACTTCGATCCTGTTGCAAATCCAAACTTATCTGCACCCGCGCCTCCTTCTAGTAAGTCATCCCCACTATCTCCCTGTAGGTAATCGTTCCCTTGATTCCCGCTCAGAATATCTTTTCCACTACTGCCAAAAAGAATATCATCACCTCTGCCCCCCAGAAGGTTGTCGTCACCACTACCCCCATCTATTTTGTCTGCACCAGCTCCACCAAAAAGGATGTCAGAACCTGCCCCCCCATCAATGTAATGATTACCAATAACCCCAGAAAGCGAAATACTGTCATCACCATCCCCAGCAAAAATAACTTTATCGCCAGCCGAAAAATCCGCTCTACTAAAGGTATCGTCTCCCTTGGTTGTAGTGACATCAGTACCGATCGCATTTTTAGCTTGAGCAACTGCCTCTTTTATGACATCAGCAAGATTTTCACTTGTAGAACCAAGAGTTAGTACACCACCTCGACCAAGCTGGGTAACTAGTGTCTCGTAATTGGCTGCAACATTACTCGTAGTTAGAAAAATTGGAATAATGTTATTTGCTTCTAGCGCAGTTTTTACTTGTCCGACCTGTGGATAATCTTCAAAAGCATCAGCTATTCCATCTCCATTATTGGCAATAGTATCACTTGGAAGAACTGCTGCGCGATCGCCGGCAACGTGATAAGTACCATCGGTGGCTATTAGAATAACACGAAATGAACCTACTCTGTAACCAAGACTGCCGCTATTTAAAGCTGCGAACAAGAGTGCAAATAATTGTGATTCTGGCCCATCATTGCCACCAAAAGCTTGAAAGTTAAAGATTTTGTCTTTAATTGTTGTGACATTATTTGTCAAAGTGACTTCTGGTTGATATACATAGTCAGCGTAACCTCCAAAAGGCGCAAGTGGCTTATCCTTGAAAGAGGCAATACCAAATTTCAAGTCATCACCAAATATATTTGCTAATGCCGGGTTGGTTAAGCGATTTACTGTCGCCGGAAGTACGGTTTTCAGCTGGACTAAATTCTCGTCAGATGACGATGTTAAGTCTTGCAGCAGAATAATATCAGATACTAAACTCACAGTTTTTCCCTCTGACTATTTTTATTCATGGGTTGTATTGCAAAGTGCCTGAATGCTATTTCAGCTTGATATTAGCAGGGTTAATTGATTTAAGATAGTACTTAAACTGAAGAAAATATAATCTCTTTGAAAAAATATTTGCTGTGTTCTGACTCCTGCCTCTACCCTACTTAAAGTTATAGTTGCAGACTTAACCAGAGAGAATGTCACCAGATATAAGTTAAGCTAAAGTGCGTCAATGGGTGAGCAGTGAAGATAATGCTTTGGATTAGAGGATGAATCAGTATTTTGCAACGGTTGCTCGCGGATTAGAAACCCTTGCGGCTCAGGAGTTAGAGCAACTGGGTGCCCATTCCGTAGAGCCGGGGTTTTGCGGTGTAGCCTTTGAGGGCGATCGCACTTTACTTTATCGCGTCAATCTCTGGGCTAGGCTGCCGTTCCGAATCTTGGTGAATATCGATGAGTTTCCATGCCTTGATGCCAAGGATCTCTATCGCGGTATCCAAACTATCGATTGGCAAAACTATCTGACGCCAGATATGACGCTGGCGGTGAATGTCACAGGCAAAAACGATCGCCTCAACCACAGCCACTTCACATCTCTTCAGGTGAAAAATGCGATCGTCGATCAACAAAAAGAAAATCTCGGCGAACGTTCAAATGTAGAGCTTCACGAACCAGATGTGCGGGTTAATGTTCATATTGAACGCGACTTTTGTACGGTTAAACTCGACAGTTCGGGAAATAGTCTGCATCGCCGAGGCTACCGCCCGGCGGTGGGAGCAGCCCCTCTCAAGGAATCTCTGGCTGCTGCCCTGATTCAACTTTCAAGTTGGCAACCAAACCAGATGTTCTACGATCCTCTGTGTGGATCTGGCACTTTACCTCTGGAAGCTTGCTTAAAGGCACTAAATATCGCACCAGGACTGTTTCGCGAATCCTTTGGATTTGAAAATTGGCTCGATTTTGACCTGCCCCTTTTAGAAAAACTCCTCCAAGAAGCTAAAGACAGCCAACTTGATAGCCTGAGCGCACCTATTTGGGGAAGCGATCGCGATGAAAATATAATTGAGCAAGCGATTAACAATGCTCAAAATTGCGGCGTTGATAACCATGTATGGTTTTCTCAAATGGAACTTGCCGATGTTGTCGCCCCCGCAGATAGTGGGATTTTATTCTGCAATCCACCTTATGGCGAACGGCTGGGGCGAGATAGCGATCTAGGAGCATTTTACAAACTTTTGGGCGATGTGCTGAAACAACGTTTCAAAGGCTGGACTGCCTTTGTCCTCAGTGGCAACAAGGAACTGTCTCAATCGATTGGACTAAAATCATCCCAGCGAATTGCGGTGTACAACGGAACGCTGCCTTGTCAGTTAATGAAATATGAGTTGTATTAAGAAAATTGTCGGTTTGTAGTATGTTAAAGGCGATCGCTCTCAACTACTTCTGCTGAGTAAAAAATACATTGCCTGAAAATTTTGTGACACCGGGGATGTGCTGTATTATTGGAGTTTGTAAGAACCGCGACCTAAATCTGCTGTTGCATGGCATTGGCTATCTCGATAGATTCAATCTGAATCGTTGATATTTTTAATACTCTTTAAGAAATTTAAATTAAGTCAAACAAACTTGAAACTATCTGTAAGTCTATATTTTAGCAGTTAGTGTAACAACTTTTGAAACAAGTGGCAGTATAATCAATGACTGACAATCTGCAATTTATTTATCGTTAGAAGGCAAGGCTATTTATGTCAGACCAATTCACCTTTACCGTTACCAATAAAACTGAATTGGCAATTACAGAGTTGTGGGTATCTGTAGATAATGAAGAATGGGCTTCGTTTAACTTAGGTGAGTTAGGGATTCCAGCAGGTGAAACAGCAACAATTGCTTGGGCTGAATATACGAATGGTTCGCCTTGTGAATGGTACATCTCTGCTGTATTTGAAGATGAATCAGAAACTGAGTCAGCTTTATTTAACTTCTGTAAAGAACCAGATTTAACAATCAAATAAATTCTGCACTGCGATCGCCACCGGAAAGGGCGTGTACGCCATCGCGCTTGATACATGATTGCATATTGACTCCAGACATAAAAATAAAAGCCCTACCTCGAAAGTATCTAAGTGCAGCTTGATATTAGAATTAACATGTCGCTTTTAGAGAAGTTGCTCGAAGAAGTTAGGGACAGCCTGTGAAACGCCCTGACTGCGCCTATTTGGGGAAGCGATCGCTCTCAACTATTTCTGTTAGATCGTAAAGACGCGATAAATTATTGTAGAGACGGCGATTCATCGCGTCTTACCTGTGATATTTTTAATACTCTTTAACAAAATTAAATTTAGTCAAAAAAAGATTGAAACTATTCCTGAATCTATATTGTGGGAGTTTGCATGACAACGCTTTAAAAAAGTGGCAGTATAATCGGTGACTGACAACCTGCAATTTATTTATAGCTAAAAGGCAAGGCTATTTATGTCAGACCAATTCACCTTTACCGTTACCAATGATACCGAACAAGCAATTACAGAGTTGTGGGTATCTGTCGATGATGAAGAGTGGGCTTCATTTACCTTGAGTGACTCAGGGATTCCATCGGGTGAAACAGTAACAATTGCTTGGGCTGAATATACGAATGATTCGCCCTGTGAATGGTACATCTCTGCTGTATTTGAAGATGAATCAGAAACAGAGTCAGCCCTATTTAACTTCTGTGAAGAACCAGCTTTAACAATCGGATAAATTTTGCACTGCGATCGCCACCGGAAAGGGCGTGTACGCCATCGCGCTTGAGGCATGATTGCATATCGACTCCAGACATAAAAATAAAAGCCCTACCTCGAAAGTATCTAGGTGGGGCTTGATATTAAAATTGACATGAGCCACAAGCTTAGTTGGTGGTGCGTTCAAATCTAGCTGCTTGAGTAAACAAATAAAGCTGGCTTTGTCATTTGGCCTAATTTGTCGGGCTGAAACAGGTTTCATCCTTGCCGATCAGACAAAGCTGTTTCTGACCTAGATCGGTTTTGAATTTCACCTGATAAGTTTCGTTTTCCGCAGGCAAAGTTTTCGTGTAGTTATTCGCTCTGTCGCACGAAAAGTCACGAGTGAAAGTTGCTGGAGACCAGTTAAGTGTCATCGTACTGCCGCTCAGACTGGCTTTTCCTTTTCGAGATTGGAAAATTTGCTGGTTGCAGCTGCCGTTCATTACGTTCATTATTCCTGTAAATTCGACCGTTCCGTTCGGCAAAAATTGATAAGTGAAACGCGAACCGTTCGATCCGATATATGTACCATTCGTACTTATAGCACTGTTTCCGGTACGCGTCCAAACCCATTTTCCAACTAACGACGAAATCTCTCCAACGCTACCAGATGAATCATCAGTATCATTTGAAGCAGTTTCGCCCGCGTGAGCGCTATCGTAAACAGACAGCAAAAGTTTAGCTTCCGCATCATTCGGTAAATTTCGTAATTGCCCTACAAATTCTCCGTTAAATGCCTGCCGAATCCGGCTTTGTTCCTCTTCGGTCTTAGCAAGAGCTTGTGTATAATTGGAAATTAGATTGTCAATGCTTTTTCTAGTTCCATCTGGGTCTTTGCGAAACTCATTTAATTTTATTGACTGATATTCATTACGCTGCTCGCTAGTGAATTTTCCTGAAAAGACCCATTCGTAAAAAGCGATAACTTTGTCAATATCAGATTTGTTGAGAGATTCGTTTTGAGCCGTTACTAAAACTTTAGTTCCAGCAGCTTGCGCAGAAATCTTTATAGTCGCTCCGTCCATCAAAACGATAGATAAAAATAAGATAGAAAAATATTTGAATTTGTTCATTATTACTATAATTCTGTTGCCATGAAATTAATGTTCCCTGTGAATGGGGAGTTTACATGCAAATTCACACCTGTAAATGTGTGAGGCATTAGTTAGGTTGCGATGAAATTAATTGTAAACGTTCAGGTGGTACAAATAATAATAAAAACACCCAAGGCTAAATAATTCGTATTACGTTCGCAAGCTGCCAGAACTTATCAATAGTTAAATCAAGCTATTATAAATGCACTTAATGCATTGACTCAAAAAAGATATTAGGGCTAGTACAATATAGAAGTCATTTCTGTACAAATAAGGAATATCTATACTCAGTAAGCTAATTAATTGTAGAAGCAGGTATATGTCTATTTGCTGGATAAAGTTCGACTGAAATTAAGTTGTTAATTGTTGTAATAGTATTTGCAATACAACTTCATTTAACGTGAGTTCGACGGCTCTAAAAACCCCACTTCCATTCCTCTCCCCCACAGGGAGAGAGGCTTTGAAACCCTAATTTTTTCGTTGTCAACTAAAAATATTTCTGCCCCTCTGTGCCTCAAAGAGGGGTTGGGGAGAAGTTCATCGAACTCACGTTCATTTAGAAACTTCCTTTCAACTCAAAATCGGATGCTGAGATTGCGTAGTTTACCACCGTAGGCATCGCATTCACTATTTTAGATTTTACTAATTGCAATTTTTCAAAATACTTAAAGCTACCGCCTCCGCCACTTTAATACCATCGATACCAGCCGAGAGAATTCCCCCTGCATATCCCGCGCCTTCACCAGCTGGATAAAGACCGACGGTATTTAAACTCTGATAATCCTCTTTGCGTTTAATCCGAATCGGTGATGAAGTGCGAGTTTCTACCCCAGTCAACACGGCATCATCCATCGCAAATCCCTTTATTTGTTTGTCAAAAGCAGGAAGTGCTTCACGGATGGCTGCGATCGCATAATCTGGTAAACTCTCACTCAAATCACCCAAATGTACCCCAGGTGTATAAGACGGTTTAACTGTGCCAAATGCTGTAGAGGGGCGATGGTTGAGAAAGTCTCCCACCAACTGCCCTGGAGCTTCATAAGTTCCACCGCCTAACTCAAATGCTCGTTCTTCCAAGCGCCGTTGGAAGTCAATTCCCGCTAAGGCATTTCCCGGATAATCTTCGGGGGTGATGCCGACAACGATCGCACTATTGGCATTGCGTTCATTGCGAGAGTATTGGCTCATCCCATTGGTGACGACTCGCCCCGGTTCTGATGTAGCTGCAACCACCAAGCCCCCCGGACACATACAAAAACTATAGACAGAACGACCATTTTGGCAGTGGTGAACCAGTTTGTAATCGGCAGCACCTAAAAGCTTATGACCAGCCTGAGCGCCGAAACGACATTGGTCAATGAGATACTGGGGATGTTCGACTCGAAAGCCGATAGAAAATGGTTTCGGCTCGATGTAAACTCCACGATTAAATAGCATTTGGAAAGTATCACGGGCGCTATGACCTACCGCCAGAACGACATAATCGCTGGCGATATATTCCCCACTGGCGAGGGTGACTCCCCGCACCTGTCCATTTTCGATGTTGATATCTTCCACCCGACTTTGAAAGCGGATTTCGCCGCCGAGGGATTCGATTTTGGCACGCATACTTTGGACGATTCCAACTAGTTTGAATGTGCCGATATGCGGTTTGTTGATATAGAGAATTTCTGGTGAAGCTCCGGCGTTGACGAGTTCGGTTAGTACCTTGCGTCCATAATGCTGAGGATCTTTAACTTGACTGTAGAGTTTGCCATCGGAAAATGTACCCGCCCCACCTTCGCCAAACTGGGCATTGGATTCTGGGTTGAAGTCTGATTTTTTCTTCCAAAAACCAAAGGTATCAGCAGTGCGATCGCGAACTTGTTTGCCACGTTCTAAAATGATCGGACGAAAGCCCATTTGCGCCAGCATCAAACCCGCAAATAAGCCACAAGGCCCAGTACCAATCACGATGGGGCGAATCGTCAAATTGCTTGGTGCTTGTGCCACTGGGCGATAACTCATGTCTGGCGCGATCGTCACATGAGGATCTTTTTTCAGGCGCTTGAGTAGATGAGTTTCCTGAGTCGTTTCTACATCCAGAATATAAACAAGGGTAATCTCTCCTTTCTTACGGGCATCGTAGCTACGCTTGAAGATGGAATAGCTAATCAAATCTTCGTCCGTGATTTGCAGCTTTTTGAGGATGGCAGTCTTGATCTCATCTTCAGGATGATCGAGCGGGAGCTTTACTTCTGTTAGGCGTAACATAGCGAGGAGAAATGCATACTGTCTATCAAAATATTAACAACAGAGGCAGGAAGCATGACGAATACTGCCTTTTGCCGAAACCTTAGATAAACACTAACTTTTCACGTCATGGAAAAACTTAACGTTCCTCCCGACACAGTTGCAACGAGTAATAATACGTAGCAATAATTACCTCAGAGAAACAAGAAAAGTTTAGTTGAAATCAATACCTGTTAAGGTGTAGTTCCAATGTATTGAGCAACTTAGGCAAGTCCTTTTGAGAAACCTGACGTGTACCCGTCTCGACTGCATCAACCCAGGAAACGCTTTTCTCCATCGTTGTAGCAAAAAATGCTCTAGACCAACCTTTTGCTTTTCTCGCTCCTCTAATGACATTACCTGATAGAGGCTGGATATTGTTTGCACTCAGCTGATTCGAGTCCACAGTCAAGCGTTCCTGTACTTCTGCTGGTAAATGAAAACGCCATCTAGAATTGAGTATTTGATTCCAGTAACCTATAGGTCTTTTAGCAGTTTTGCTGCTTGTTAACCAAGCTGGGCCTGTTTCGAGTTCTGCTTGCCATCCAGCTTCTTTGACAACTTTCAAGTCAGTTTCCAAATCATCAGCCATTTGCCGTCTAAGCTGTCTGTCTTGCTCTGCCGTTGACACTTTGTCTGCACCGTAAGCAATCTCCATCAGAGTCTTGCCCATTACACAATCTTGGAATTCCGGTTTGATTTGGAAGGTTAGCCAAACTAGCATTCTAGCCGCGCCAGCATTTTGTTTACCAATACTAAATAGTTTCTGTACGGTTTTCTTGGTAATAATTCCAGTGTAGTAGTGGCATTTAGATTTATTGAGGAAGTATTTTGTCCATACTCCAGCTTGACCTATCACCTTTAAACCCACTAGTTTGTTATTGCCAGTTTTATCTGTTTCAAAATCTCGTATTATGCTGATGTCCCAAATCTTTAAATCAGCAACAGTAAAAGCTCCTACTTTCCCCTGTTTAGGCGATGCAATACAAGCTAGTACTTGAGCAGGTTGGCGTAACAAGGAGTACAAAATACTCAATTTTTCATGCTTGCATAAATCCCTGCGTTTCACAAGCCCTGTGTATTCAAGTAGTTGCTTATCATCAATTACAAAATTACCTGACCAAGGTTTATCTAGGCTAGCTACTAAGGCACAGTAAATCAGGTGAATAGCACACGCCCTTGGATCAAATTCGTTTATAACAACTAAAGCTGCCTCTTCTGCCAGTGTTTCTGGTTGTGGAGTTTCGGGATTATCTGTTACATAGTAAAAGATTTTTCCTTTTCCCGTTTCAGCTTCTCTTTCATAACTAAAAGTATTATTTACTTGACCTTTCCATGACAGATTCATTTTTTGAGATAATACTTCGGCAACTCCATACAAAACTAGCGACAATGCAGCAACATTAGTCTTACTATCAGGAAATAAAGAAGCTTTTTTGAATTGCCGAGGTTTTGCTGAATCCTGGTAATTTAATTCTAAGTTTTGCTCAGATTTATTAACTCTGTCTTGAAGAGTAATTTGCTTTGATGATTGAGTAGTTGGGTCTTCTAAAAATTCTTCATCAAGAGCAACGTTAGTTTCTTTTTGATTTGGATTACGGGAAATAGTAATTCCCATAACCTGGTGAAATAGATGCAGAAGTTTACTATATAATGTTTTTGCTAAGTGTTTCATTTTCCTACTACCAATTTGCTGCTCACATAGGTAATTTACAATGATGAAATAAATAAAGCCTGAGTTTCTTCTAATTGACCTTGCTAGAATATAACTCTCAGCTGCTTTGAGTCGCTTTAAACGATCGCCAACAATGCAAAAGATTTTCTACTAGGTGATACCAATCTAATAAAAAGTGGTCAAGTAAAAAAATTTGATTTTTACTTGACCATAATTATCAGTGATGAGTTCAAGCTTTCACTGATTGTAATTACGAATTGCAGCTTTGCTGCTTCAGGTTACTAGCGGTACTGTTGGTCAGCCGGATCGCCGTAGGGGTCTTCGCTAGCTGGACAGACGTTACCATACTGCCCGTAATCCGCCGGATCGCCGTAGGGGTCTTGGCTAGCTGGACGGACGTTACCATACTGTCCGTAATCCGCCGGATCGCCGTAGGGGTCTTGGCTAGCTGGGCGAACGTTACCATACTGCCCGTAATTTCCTTGGTTGCCTCCTTGCATCAACTTTTTCATAGCTAGGGCGGCGATACCAGCCATCGCTCCCTTCGCTAATGGATTGCTCATAATGTTACCACCTTGACCACCTGTAAAGCTCCCCACAGCACCACTCATAATTTGACTGAGTATATCTGGTTGTTGCTGGTGAACCCGGCCTGTCGTTTGAGCAAGATAATTTGGGTCTTGAAAGCGATCGTCTATACCATCTTGGTTTAGATCGGGAAAATTCAAGTTTGAAGAGCGCGTCTGCTGTTGAAGAGAGCGACCAAATTGCATCCGCTCTTGTGGTGACATCCGACTAAAGGCTTCTTGTGCAGATTCCTGATAAAGGTCTGGAGGTAACTGTCTAGATACTTGCTGATAACGGTTTAAAACTTCTTCATCTGAGTATCCCTCATGAGGTAAACCTTGCTCATAGCGGTTGACAAAATTGCGGTAGTCATTTTCTGGAACCTCACCGCCACCGAATATTTTTTCTAATAAATTCATTTGTGACTCCTAAACTGTGATTTTACTAAACTATCAACGGTAAAGTAATTACTTTCAATATAGTAATTGTTATATTTTTTAAAAATCATCTATCAAAGGTTACTCTTACTTTGATAAAAGTATAACTATTAGTATATAAAACTCCGGTTTGAATTTTGAAAGCATCCTGAGACTCAAAACCCTGTTGTACAAAAAATAGAGGTCAAAATCTTTTCAACAATTAAATAAAATTTCTATATACTCGTATAAAATTTTAAAAGAAACTTTTGTGAAAAAATATAATAATACTTAATATTATACTTATGAGTATTATTAACTTTAAATCCAAAAAAAGTTTCTATTAAAAAATAGGATGACGATTAAACGTCATCTATTTATAATCTGTAAAAAAATTAATTTGTCGGAACAGTACCTGCACCCAAACCCCTTAAGTCTCGCCCTGTGGGACTGTTGTTATATCCTTGAAAGTCCCGGTATTGTTGTGCCTCCTCCTCTGGAACACGAATGCCCTCTTGTGGCGGTGTTACCCAGACAGGGCGATTTTGAGCATCTCGATAATAAACACGCCCATTCTTAGAAAGGTAGTGTTTCCCCTGCGCTCCCGCTCCTTGGGCATTCTTTCGCTGATTGTAAAGGTAGTAAAGTCCAGCAGCTCCTGCCAAGATTGCCACTTTCTGCCCTGTACTTAATCCCCTTTTAGCTTGGGGTTGATTTACGGGGGCGCGATTATTTAAATTTCTCCCAACAGTATCGTCAATTGGAGGTTGCGTAGCATTTTGGGAACCTCCGCCGCAGCTAGAAAGCAGAGGGATTGTTAGCAATGTTGAAAGAAATACTGTTGTTGTCAGCGAAGCTAATCTATTTGTCTCGATCATACATTTTCTTTTCCGGCTAATTTAGCTGATATGGTATAAGAGCCTACAGTTTTATACAATGGTCAAGCAAAATTTAGCTTTTTACTTGACCAAAAGTTCAGATACACTGTATCCGCCACGATACTTTAGTTAGCTTAAAGTCTCTGATTCTTCTCTGCCTAGAATTTGTTTTTTAAGCAAGCGAATTTCTTCTGCTAGTTCTTGCCGAGTCGAATTTTTGAGCAAATAGCGGGAAGTAAACCAAATTGTGTAACCAAGTCCAATTAATTGGAGAAATGGAGAAACTAGGGGAATATCATTTATGGCGTTGAGTACCGCTAGAAAAATTCTTAGCGCCGTAACTGTTATCACAAGCAACGCAAAGCTGATAATCAGCAATTTGTATTCTTGGTAGAAGCTACCTATGTACTCAGGTATTTTTGCCAAAAATATAGAAATCTGCCTACCAATTTTTTGCCATTGTTCTTCATTTTCCGAGGCGGGCGGCAACATTGCCAGGTTTCCAGACTCTGAACCTTTAAGTGCTTTTATCTGGTTTTGGGAGGCAGTATCGACGTACTGATCTTGCTGTAACTCTGTGTCCATAATTATCTCCTGATTTTCTGCAATGAGAGCAGTTTTAAAGTTTACACTTTATTATTATCAATTTTTGCAACACTTGCTTTGCAACTAGATTTCTTAATCCTTAGCGGCACAGCTAAATATTGATTTGCAAATTTGTTAGGACTTTAATAATATTTAGGCATTTTTAAATTTCCTTCTCATCAATCTTTTGGCATAGATTTTGTCTTATAGAAGAGGGATGGAGCAAGTATTACAACTTAAGCAAATAAATCTTTAATAATGTGAGGATATTTGATTTAAGTGTAAGGTGTTAATAAATATATCAAACTAGCCAGGTTTGATAGTATGTATTGATTTAGCTAATTTTAGTTTTGAAATTTACTGCTAGAAACTAGTCACATAAATGCTAGAAACTAGTCACATTATTTACAAAAGTTAGTTTAAATTATTTTTATAATTACTAATACTTAATACTAAAATGTTGTTTTATATCATACTTATGGGCTATGAAAATATATTTAATTACTTCGATTGATTAAATATCCAGATAATTTAAGTCAATCTTCGGAGAGAAGATGTATTTAAACTAAATTGTGTAATTTATAAAAAGACACAGCAATAGTTTCGGGAATAAAATAATGCCACTTCAAAAAATAAGTGAATTTGATCAAGACTACCGTAATACTCTTGAAGGTAACGACATCAAAGGAATGGGTGTGTATGTTCAAGGAACTGATGAGAAGATTGGCACAGTAAATGATGCTGTACTAGATGACCAAGGAGCGTTCCGCTATTTAATTGTTGACATAGGCTTTTGGATTTTTGGCAAGAAAATCTTACTACCAGTAGGTAAATCGCGTATTGACTCTACAGCAAACCGTGTATATGTCGTTGGTATAACAAGAGAGCAAGCGGAAAATTTACCTGAATATCAAGAGCATACAACCCTTGACTACGACTATGAAGAACAGGTGCGTGGAAGATATCGCACACCGTCTGTAGAAAGTTCAGCTACGCTTGGATCGACAGTTGGCCGCACTACTCCCAGTCCTGACAGCTACACCTACGCAGACGACGCGGATCTGTATGATGTTAGCGCTCACGAAGACCAAACCTTCAAACTTTACCAAGAAAGGTTAGTTGCTAATAAACAGCGCCGAAAAAGTGGAGAAGTATCGATTAATAAGCATGTTGAAACCGAAACTGCAAGAGTTGCTGTTCCGGTGGAAAAAGAGCGAGTCGTGATTGAGCGAGTGACTTCTCAAGACACAGGCAAAGTTGTGTCTGCTGAAGCGACTGACTTTTCCGAGGGCGAGGTAGCGCATATAGACCTCTATGAAGAAGTTCCAGACATCCGAAAGGAAGCTTTTTTGCGCGAAGAAGTCAAAGTGCAGAAAGTTGTAGACAAAGAAACCGTTGAAGCTCAAGAAACCATTCGACGCGAAGAATTAGATGTTGATACTGATGGAACTCGAATAGAGAATAAAATTGACCGAGGTTAAAACAATTCGCAATGGGCTTCGCCCCGCTACGCTAACGCAATGACGCTCCTACGTCGCTAACGCAATTACCTTTTGTGACGGGGATTTAGATTTAGGCGTTCTATTCGCCCTGCTTGATAGAAGCTATGCAATTTAAACCCCCACCACTTGTTAACCTACTTAAACTACAAAGGTCATTGTTTTTGAGTTAGTAGGAGTGGATTTTCTATCTACTTCTACTCAAAATTACTTTCACAAGATTGATATTCCAAAAGAGTCATTAGTTTAGATGAGGTGGTTAAATTGAAAATAATTCAACAGTTTCGTCGGGTTTTAACAGCTTTAGCCTTGGTATTAGTACTAACAACGACTGCCGCCTGTAGTGGTACTGTTCAAGCTAAACAACCAACTCAATTACCGTCTGGAACTAGTTATAGTGCCGACTATGCCTTGTTGTCACGCGGTAACAGTGTACAGGGTCAAGATTTTGGGAACTGGGTTGTCAGCACAGCCAAAGGAATTGTCCAAGATGCTTATGTACGTGACAACAATAAGTTAGGTGTTGTGATTGCGCCTCAAGTTCGTCCGACCGAAGTCCGACCATTAGCAAAATCCTTACTCCAAGGTTTTCACAAAAATTTCCCCAATCAAGACTTAAAAGTTTTGATGTATGCACCAGACAAAAAACTGATTTTGACGGCTCAGTATGATATGCAATCTCAGCAAGTTGAGTATAAATAGGGACTCATTTTTTGGAGAAAATCTGAGTTAATTTAGTTGATTGCAAGTAAAAAAAGGAGACATTTAAAATGAGCAGCAGTGACAAGTATAAACGCGAAATTCTCAACGAGTTGGCTCATGGTAATACAGAGTCTTTAGATGATGTTTCATCTGACCCAACTCAGGAATACCAAAATTTTGATGATTTTGCCCAGCGCTCATCTCACGATCAACGTCGGCAATTGTTTAGTCAATCTTTCAACCATAACAGCATTCCACCAAGCCAACTGGAGCCAGAACTCCAAAAGGCGATCGCTCAGATTAAGCCTAATGAGCGTGATGATGTTGCACGGGCATTTTTCAAACACTTAAAGCAAAGAGGTCTAGACGAGCGCCATCTGGAGCGAGATTTGGGGCTTTCTACCCACAACCCTAACCACATAAGTGCAGATGATCTCAGCAAGGTGGCATCTTTCACATATCATAGCCATCCTGACATCTTCCACGAAGTGATGGCTGAACAACCAGCAATTCTTAAGTTTCTCAGTAATCCAATGGTTGGAGCAGCTTTAGGAGCGATCGCTTCTAAATGGTTTGGTCGTCATAAGTAATATCATGTCCGGTTAAAGACTTATCATTAAGACTGCAAGGGGGCGAAAGAGTTTTCAGGTTTTTGCACAGATAGTCAAGAACACCAAAATCTCCAATTTAGTGGCTTGCAATTTAGATAAAATGTGAGCCACTATTTTTTATTCCAACCTCCTGCCTCATTCACACTAGGACTTACGCATTGACAAGGTTGCCAAGAAGTGAATTCAGGGAAAACAAGGA
>NZ_JAVRCB010000074.1:0-27516 GCF_034530955.1 Nostoc sp. DedQUE05
ATTCAGTTTTACCCTGTTGACAAGATTCTATTTTTCTTAACTTGACACCAATGACGTGCGGGTGTTGCCGCCGGAATGAGAGTTTTAGGTTACACCGAGCAAAGTGAAGCTAATCTACTTGAGGCATCTGGAGCGCGTGTTTTTTATTCTATGCACCAACTGCCTTCTTTGTTGTCACACCATTAAACTTAATAATTATGAGTCTAATGTAAAAATTAACATTCTGAGCTATATAAAATATTTTCTCTCATTTAAACCTGCTATTACTGTTGAATGCCTTGACGAAACTCTCTAATAGCTTCCAAGGGAGAAGATAATAAAAGACAACGATTGAGCAGGGATAAATCTAATTCTCTAAATAACTCACTGTGAACAACTTTTTCATATTCTTGTTCTCGTAAGCAATAAACTTCAATTGTGCCATCTTCCCAAAACCAAACTTCTGGGACTCTCATTAATTTGTACTTCTGTAACTTTATGGGACTACCGCTAGTAATCACTACTTCAATGCACAAGTCTGGTACAGATTTGTCCGTTCCAAAGCAATAAGATAAATCTGCTTGATATTCAACTATCTTGGGAATAATCTGACTAAAACTACCACTGGGGAAAAATTCAATGCCTTTGACTTCAAAATAAGTAATCAATAATCCAGCAATTAAACACTTAATCACCTCATGAGGTTTACCAATACTCACTATTTCTAAGATTCCCTCACAATAAAACAGCCGCACCCCTGGTACATTTTCAAAGCTAGCTTGAATCGCTTTAAACTGTTCCCAACTTAACCCATGTCGAAAGAAGCGTTGTTCTTCTGGTAAGTTCACAGCATTTTCTAACGTTTGAGTCATAATATTTTTACTCTCTCAGTTAGTAGTCACAAAATTTATCTTATTTACATTTTAAGTCAAAACCAAATTATCCCGATGAATTACGGTTTCCGCACCGGCATATCCTAAAATTGTGGAAATTTCCCGCGAATGACGCCCACAAATCTTTTGCAATTCATTGCTGTTGTAATTCACAAGTCCTCTGGCAATTTCGTTACCGTTCGTGTCACACAATTGCACCGCATCTGGCGTGTCAAACTTTCCTTCTACCGTTTTAATTCCAGCTGCTAATAACGATTTTCCTGCTAGAGAAATTGCCGCGATCGCACCTTCATCTAAATACAATTTCCCCGCAGGTACAAGTCCGTAAGCTATCCAACGTTTACGCGCCGAAGTTGGTTCCGGTTGCGGTTCAAAATGCGTCCCAATCAATTCGCCTTGGATAATTTTTTCGATATTCCGGGGAAATCGCCCTTGGGTAATTACGGTACGCACTCCCGCTGCGATCGCAATCCTCGCAGCCGAAATTTTTGTCACCATCCCACCAGTACCCCACCGAGAACCTTGGGAACCTGTTTGTATTTGTAATTGAGTTAATTCCTTAATGCTACTCACTAAAGCGATCGGCCGCGCATCTGGCACAGAACGGGGATCGGCTGAGTACAACCGATCGACATCGGTGAGCAAAAATAGCCAATCTGCTTCTACTAAGCTGGCAACCAATGCCGAAAGGGTGTCATTATCACCAAATTTTAGTTCGTCTATTGCTACGGTATCATTTTCATTGACTATCGGGATCGCTCCCAGTCCTAATAGTTCCTGAAAAGTATTGTAGACATTGAGATAGCGGCTGCGCTGTACCAAGTCACTGCGAGTCAGTAATACTTGAGCAATTGGCTGTTGTAAAGTATTAAATAAATCATCGTATACCCGAATTAACCTACCTTGTCCAACTGCTGCTACAGCTTGTTTGAGTGCGATCGCCTTAGGACGTTCAGTTAAACCCAACCGCGCACAACCCACGCCGACAGCGCCAGAAGAAACCAAAATCACCCGATGTCCTTGGCGTTTTAAATCGCAGAGTGTTTCCGCCAATGTAGCGATGGTAGAAAGTGCTAATTGTCCCGTTTCTGGTTGAGTTAGGCTGGAAGTACCGATTTTGACAACAATTGTTAGTGGCATCTAAAAAGTGAGGAGTTAGGAGTTAGGAGTTAGGAGTTGAATTTAATTCATAACTCATAACTTCTAACTCCTAACTCAATTTGTAAAGCGCCAATCCCTCTATAGTGAAGGTTGACGCTTTACGGAAGTATATTTACTTAGTATGAGTTAGGGTCTTTTTTGGCTGACCCCATGTTATTAATACTTATGATCCCCGATTTTTTGGTTCCAGTAAGATTCCTTAATTATTTCTTTAGATTTACTTTCCTGACGATTTTTCAACTTTTGTGAATCTTCTTTTTCTTGGGTGTAATAGAGGCTCCCAAAATTTCAGATATCCAAACTTCAAAGTTGCGGACAGGATGAGAACGCAGAGCTGCGTCAGCATGAACAATCGGTTCCACTAAAATGGTAAACATTCCCAGACGATTACCTGCTAAAACATCGGTAAACAAGCGATCGCCTACCATTCCCACTTGATGCACTGGTAGATCCATTCCCCTCAGTGCGGCTCTAATTTTGCGTCGGGAAGGCTTGGCTGCACCTAAGTAGTAAGGTAAATTGAGCGATCGCGCAATTCCACCAATTCGCGCTTCACTCAGGTTGTTACTCACCAAGCACAGTGCAGTACAGGTACGGATTTGCTCTACCCACTCTTGTAGTTCTGGGGAAGCTATCCCGACTGTAAAAGGTACTAAAGTTTCATCTACATCCAATACCAGCCCTTTAAGCCCGTATTTTTGGATAATATCTGGTGTTAGGTTTAACACTGAACCCTCTAAAATCAAATCAGGCTGTAAAAGATTGTTCCAGAACATAGTCAACAGTCAAATGTAGATAGCTAAGACAAATGAGCATAACCCAATATAGTTTAGTTAGTCGAACTCCATCCTGGAATCTCTCCCTGAACATTTTGAGATAAAATCCCTAAAATCTTATCTATTTCTTTGATGTAATAATTACTCAAATCAATAAATATATCGTTTTCTTCTAACTTCAAAAACTTCCAAATATCGCCTGTTGTTACCGCACCATAAATTTTTCTGATTTCATTTCCTTCTTGTTGATTAAACAATTGGGCTGCCAACATTGCGGCTGCACATTGACCTAATCCACCTTTAATATTTTCGTTTTTGGCTTCAATAATAACCACCACTGGCACATTAATTGTTAGCTGCTCTTTAGAACGACTGATGATAAAGTCACAGTATCCATTCAGACCTTTTTCTGCATCTACATTAAAATCTGTTCCCGAAAATAAGCTAATTGGATAACTCGCTCTGCGTCTTATCTCCAACAATATTGGAGTGATAATCATTTCTGAACGAGCTTTTTCAGTATTAATTGCTAAAGCCAGTTCTGTAGTTTCTTCTAAAGAATTTTTGAGTTTCTCACTTGCTTCTAAAGGTTCTATGTCAGCACATAAATCAGTTTCTTCATCAATGCGGATGCTGAATGACTTTTTAAATTTACTTAATGTAAAATCGCTATAAGCCATTTTCAGCACCTTATACTAATTTGGTATTTTAGATAATGGAATTAAAAAATCCCTACCAAAATGCTTTTTTGAGGATCTTAAACAATACTAATTTTCCCAATTTAGTGTCAATGTTTCATTGCTTTTAACATTTAGTGGGACATAGTAAAAGATTTAAGTAAATTGTGATTTCAATGAAAAATTACCAATTAAAAAATTCAAAATGAAAATATTACATTTTGAATTTTTAATCTTATTCAACTTCATTAAAAAGATGTTCTTCTAACAGAGGTTGCACTTTCCGAAACTCCTCTGGAGAAAGTAATTCCGGTTCGCCTGTTTTTGTTATCCGTGCAAAAAACAACAGAGGGTCTAGGGGTGTATAAATTGCATACTCCTGATCTTCCTCATAAAAGCTAGCGAGTAGCTGTAATTGCTCAGGCTCTAAATCTGCCTCTTCGTCTTCGATTTCTAGGGTGAAGAGTTCTGATTCTTCCACTGGCGGTAAATCACCTGCAACAGTCAAAGCATAAGCTGTATTCTTCAGTACCAAGTTCTGCTCAGATAGTACAGCTTGGGCGTTAGCAAAAATTTGCTCAATGATGGTGTCATCTTCTACCAGAACCGCTTCTTCTTCCTCACCGTCACCTTCCCAAGAAAAAATTTCTACAGGTGAGTCTACAGGAAGGAGCAAAACGTATTCTTGTCCATCTACCTCTAGGGAATGCTCTATATAACAGTCGAGCGATCGCCCTTTATCATCGGTTAAAGTGATGGAACCCGCATGAGCGTTATCATTTTCTTCAGGAAATGGAGAGGAATACATAGCCGAAATGTAGAAATTTAATAAATACCAGCAAGTTTGAAAATCGCTTAACTATAGTTAATGACATATTATGTCAAACAAATAGCTTTATACGTAGATACAACTGCTGGCTAATCGTTTTCAGAATATCATGTTAAAAGGTATCAATATTCAATAGCCGCAACTGAACTGCGGGAGTTGGCACGCTTCAGATCCAACCATTGTTGCAAAATTAAAGCCGCTGCCTTGCGGTCAATCAAACCTTTATTGCGTGATGGAGAGCGGTTTTCAGCTATCAGCAGTTGCTCTGCTTGAAATGAAGTTAATCGCTCATCCATATATTCCACAGGCAAGTTTAGTGCTTTAGCAAGTCTTTTAGTAAATTTCTGAACTTGACGAGCCTGAAATCCTAGTGAGCCATCCATTGAATAAGGTAAGCCCATAACTAGAACTTGCACCTCACGTTCATTAACGATTTGTCGGATTTGCTCGACATCCTGCTCAAAAGATGTACGCTCAATTGTAGTGATACCCGTGGCAATTAAACCCGTGCGATCGCATCCAGCTACACCAATCCGCTTGCGACCAAAATCTAGTCCCAAGGCGGAAATAAACGGTTTTGGTTGCTCTTGGAATATCACACTACTTCTCCTGCTGTCCATCTGCTGATTCAGTAATCGGCGATGTTTCTATGCTAGGATTTTTTACCGGAAAGTTAATCGGTTCTGGCTTGATTGGCAGTGGTTTATCTGAGGATGGCAGCTTCCCTGGTTGTATCCATGACATCCCACCTGGTATAGGTTTACGAGTTGGTTGTAAACCTTGCAGCATATCAGTCCATTGGATTCCTTCTAAGGAGACGAATTTCGACTCTCGTAGCTTGTGCCACACAGAGCGAGACATCACTAATGTATGTTCTATGCGTTTTGCTCCAATTCGCTCCAAATATTCTTCTCGCTCCGCCTGATAGTCTGAAGAGGCTAATTGTAACCCTTGCTGGGGAAAATCTTGGGCAATACGAGCCAGTTGAGATAGTAATTCTGGATAAAGCCAGGTGTAAGCAGGATGAACTGTCAGCGTTGCAGCATGGGGAACTTCACCCTTGCGATCGAGTTGCACCTGAAAATAGCCGATCGCAGCTTTGCGTTGCGGTTCAAATACGTAACCACTGACTACTTCTGTTTTAGTCAGCCATTGCTTTACTGCATCAGTTAAAGCGCCAAACAAACTGGTTTTAAAGTCGCGGGTATTGCGGTCAAAAACCTGACGTACCAGAGGTGGCATCGATGCCGTATCTAGTTGATATAGCAACTGGGCATCAGCATTACTTATAGGCAAGAGGTTGGGCAAGTCTGGCTCTGCTTGTGCTAATTCAGCCAGTAATTCTGGCCCAATTTCCCAGTACGTCATTTCTGCTAGACGCTGGAATCCATTTTGCCGATATAGTGCCAGCGCCTCTATGTCATTGATATTAACTTCCAGTAGCCAAGTACGAGCTTCCAGAATCGATTCAAAGCAATGACGCAAAAGTTGCGAACCAATTCCTTGTTTATCGACACCACGCTCTAGCAACACTCGATCGATCCGCCAAGTGCTACGTGTGCGGTTAAAGGGTGACACTTGAATCATTCCTAAAAGTATCCGCCCTTGCTCTGCGACAAAAGCACAAAGGCGATACTGTAGCGGGTTAGGAAACCAACTTAAAAATTTGAGTAATCCATACCAGCGACGCAGCCTTTGCATCTGGCTGATGGCAAAACCTGCTCCCTTCGGAGTAAGGGCTGCGAATGACTCTTGAGTTATGCGCTCAATTCCGTCCAGATCCCGATATTGGACTGGTCGGATAATAACGCTGAGGTTTCTGGGAAGTAATGAAGTCATTTTTATTCGAGCCGCCATTTAGCCTTAACTAACTGCTCTTCAAAGGAAGGAACTGCTGCAATAATCTTAACTAGTTTCTGCTCTCTACTATTGTGCCAAAAGGGTGATTTTAGTAACTTAATACTTAAAAAGCAGAAAAAGCAGACCTTGTGAGAACACCATTGGCATTGACCCAACAACATCTGCCCTTATTTTATTTGAATTTTGATTAAAATTTGTATATATTTTATAACCCTTGCCGAGAAACTAGCTTTTCAAAGTGGGCTTGGGTTTGATGGAGTAATTGGTGGCGACTATCTACTAGTGTTTGCTTCAGGGTTGGAACAAGATTACGAGCTTGCAGAGTCATGTGAAGTTGCAGGTTGGCAACATATTCACTGAAATCTTGATTCATTTCATCTGCGCCCGCATCCGTTAATAAATTTGATTCCATTGCCACTGTGTTCTCCTGTGTTAATCCTGTGCTGTCTCTCTTCATGACCAAAAACTATCACGTTGTTTGGACTAACTTGTTAATTTGCAATGAAGTTTAACGCTTCTTAGGGATAGGGTGTCCCTTAAAATCTTAAACCAACACCACCTTGTACAGAGATAGCTGTACCACTGCTATCTCGGTAGGCATCAAAAGCAATAATGGCATTGCCAAAAAGGACAGTATTGCTATTTGGGATCATATAATCAATACCCGGTTGTAAAGCAAAACTTATTTTGTCGCCCACGGGAGAAGAATCACCACCACCAGCTAAAACTAATCCCGCACCCAGGTAGGCATCAGCTTGCCAGTTGAGGGGGATATCGTAAGAAACCGTTGGTACAACAGCCGTATTATTACCAATTAACACTTGAGCGCGGAGTGAAATTGGTGCTTCCAAAAGCTTGTAGCGCCCCGCGATTACTCCCCCCAATTGGATACCATCGGTAAAACCAACAGTGGGGCCGATACCAATATAACTGCCATAAGCTACTTGAGCTTGTGCTGGTTTCGTACTCACCAGACTCAAGACCAAACCAGCCCCCAAAACTGAAACCAAAGATGGAATATATTTCATAACCAACTCCTCACACCAATTAGTCATTAGTCATTGGGCATGGGGCATGGGGCATGGGGCATAGGTTATTCTCCTTGTCCCCTTTTCCCCTTGTCTCCTCATCCTCCCCTGCTCCCTGCTCCCTGCCCCCTGCTCCCTTTCTCATTCTACGGGCAACGGGGATGAATCCCTCCTTGAGTACAAATGTATGCTAATTGCTTGGCATCTAAATTTTTGGCTTGAGAAAAATCAACCCCTTGGACTACGGCAGATACTGAGCCTAAATCTGGAGTTTGGACAAATTGATCTGCTGGATCTTGTTTGCTAGGAGCGAGAATTGCTCCTTTAAAATCTGCTCCAGCAACATTTGCCCCACGTAAATCTGCAAGACTCAGGTCAGCATTTTGCAAGTTAACGTTTTCCATTTGGGCAGAACGTAAAACAGCACCAGTTAAACGAGTAGCGCTGAAGTTAGCATTGCTGAGGTTAGCACGATCCAAATAAGCTCCTGATAAATCTGCCCCTTGCCAATCAGTGTTAATTAAGTTGGCAAAAGATAATTGCGTGCCGATCGCAGTGGCGCGACCTAAACGCGCTGCATACAGATTGGCTTCGTTCAATTTGGCATCGCCTAAATCAGCCCCAGTCAAGCTAGCTTTTTCTAAAACTGCGTTTCGCAGATCGGCTCCTACTAGTTGGGTGCTGTTGAGTTTAGCATCATATAAACGCGCGTTGGATAAGTTGGCTCTGTTAAGAGTGGCACGACTCAAATCGATGCGGTTCATCAAGACGCGACTGAGGTTAGCATCAGTGAGATTAGCTTGCTGCAACTGAGCTTGGCTTAAATCAGCCATTATATCGTCGTAGGTATCCCAGCGTCCATCTTCACCCACACCCCGGAAGCGGCTACCCTTAAAGCTAGCTTGGTTAAGATTTGCAGATTTAAACCTAACTCCTGATAAATCAAGATTGTCCAGTACCAAGTTGAAGAAGGAACTTCCAGAAGTACCGCTTTGACCTAATTGGGTTCTACTAAGGTCAACACCGTCGAGTTTTTTACCACTGTAAACAGAGAGAATCTTGTTGATTGTTTGCTGGTTTCTTTGTAGCCGCCCTTGCCGTAATTGCCGCTCTTGGGTTGCAGTACTACCCACAGACTCCAGTTCACCCACCAAAAACTGATTCTTATTTTTCAGTTCCGGGATGGCTTGGGGCCCAACAGTTGTCAAAGCTTGTTGAATCGTATCCAAAAGGCTGGGGTTAGTTTCGCTAACTAATAAATCCGCCAGAAATTTAATCGACTGTGGATCATTAAGACCGCCTATAGCTAAAATTGCACTTTGGCGTTGCTCATTAGTCGCCCCAGAATTGGGATTCAATTGTTTGACAAGTTCGAGGAATTGTTGGCTGTTGATTTGCTTGGTTGCTCGCTGGGATTGTTGAATTTGGATATAAACTTGAGTGCCGATTAAAGTTGCCAGCACAGCAGTCATACTCGTCAGCCCTACCCCGAACAAAGTCAGATTGGGATTTTGCTGTATCCGCCGCCACAAATTAGGTGACTGGCTGGTTTGATCTGCCGCTAATTCTTCTCCCTCTTGCCATTCTGCTTCTTCATTACCGTCAGCAGACTGAGCTTGTCTGTTGCTAGCTAAGATTGCATCGATTGTATAAGTACCTGCGAGTCGATCGTGGAGTGCGCGACGCCCTTGACGTGACGGTAAGCCAATCCCTTCACCCACAATCATTAATAAAGACAAAAATGTGAATAATCCTAAATTGGGAAAAGCAAAGCTGTAGCGCCACAGTAGATAGGCAATGGAAATGGGTACTGTCCAACGTCCAACTCCTTCTCTGATCGCAACTGCCCCCAATCCGGGCGGCTTCCCTTGCTCGTTGACAACCCGCACTTTTAACCAACGTTTAGGAATTGTGCTACCAGTCTTAGCTAATAAATACAATTGCCACCAAGAGAGAGTTACAGGCGCTAACAAGGCGATTGTCCACAAAATATTAGTCGGCCATGCAACATTACGGATGCCATAGCTCACAGGTAGAGCTAAAGGTCTGGCGATCGCTCTTTCTGTGACTACCAGCACGGGGTTAAGCGGCACTCGGTTCAGATCGCTTCTAGAATTGGCATAGACACCAATGCCGAAGGGAATCAACCCACTAGTCACCACTAGTGTGATTTCAGCCGCCCAAGCAGCAAAACGCCTACTTCCTAGCAGTAGCGAATTGGCTCTTTCCGATTTTTTTGACTGACCAGATTGATTACTAGTTCTTCTGACAATTGGTGAGGTCATCGTATAATTTCCTTTGATATTATTTCTACGCCGCGATCGGCACAATTAAAATAGACTAAGCTCGTCAGCAAAAAGAAAAGCATATTGAAATAGGATTTAGGAGTTATGCAGCAGAATTTTGGAGTCTGAATGGGCTGCCCTAACAGAAATCAAATAGGCTTTATACCTAGTTTTGACACTTAGCTTGTGTACTTCAACTTCCTGGAAATCCTCTGTAAGTCAGAAGCCGTTTTTATTTCGGCTCCTGACTTTCATAACTTTGGGCAGAGTGCAAAGTAAATGCATATCAACTTATTGCTTACGTTGAAAGCTACCAGACACAAAAATTTTGTATCCAACATACACTAACACTGCCAAAAGTGCCAGACTGATTACAGATGCAACTAGTTTAAACACTGCTTGCAGTATCGCCAAGCCTACTAGCACCGTCACACCTGAAACTACCAGCTTTTTTGCCCCAGATAAGCTGTTGAACCAGATCTGAAATCGCTCTAGTTGCAGGTTGAAGCTGGCAAAAACAGACTGAGGCGTTTGTTTTTGTTCTTGTGAAACCACCCCAGGCGGGGAATTAATCTCTGCGTCTAGCTGATTGAGACGACGCTGTAAGTCTTCTTCTGGTTGAGGATTCATCAATCTTTCCTAACTCATTAGCATACTTATTCAACAATAGACTAACCAAATTCTATTTTTGGTGGTTGTCTTTGTGATTTTAGCTAATGTCTGTGCGTGCAAGACCTTTCAGACATCAATTCTAGAGACGTTGCAATGCAACCTCTCTACATACACCTATCAAATCTTCACAAAGAATCCTGAACTCACTAGTATTACTTTATACGGCAGCTTTTGGAACCAAGAGGAATTGCTCTCGTCTATATAGATCGGACTGTATAACAATATTGCTCTAAAAAAAATCTGGAGCATTAATTAAAATGAAGACTCTGAGGCTACTTGCAATTATTCCCACAGCTTTGGCGATGAGTTTGGCTTTCACTGAGGCTAATTCGGCACAGACACCGACAATTCAAATTGGTCGAAATTTCCAACCAGATCCACTGGTTTTGAAGGGAAAGTCTGGGGGAGCTGTCAAAAGTAATTGTGGCAATATTACCACTGAACCTAGTCAAGTTATCCAAGTTACAGAGTCACTACCTTATTTACGATTAACAGTAGAGAGTCAAGGAAAGCCAACACTCCTGCTCGACGGGCCTGGAGGGCGCTTTTGTGTACTAGCAGATAGTTACTCTGGAAGTAAGTCAGAACTTTCTGGTTATTGGCAGGCAGGAAAATACTCGCTGTATGTGGGCGAACTATCCCAGCAACAGTTTACTTACAACCTCTCAATCTCACAAAAAAATAAATAGTCATTAGTCATTAGCAAAGGACAAATGACTAATGACTATTCTTCCAGTGATTTAGCGGGAACTTCGACAGCAGTGACATCAATTGTGCCTTCTGGTGTGAAGCGCTGAAAATGACTATTTTGCACTAACAGTAATTCCTTACAGTTAGGACATTGCAACTGACTGTTATTTAAGCCTGTAAATTCATATCCACAAACGGGACATTGATCGGCAACCAAGTTGCGTTGCAGCCACCAACGAAAGCCAAAAAAAGCCACAATAGGTGTTAACAACAGCAACCCGAAAATAATTAGCAATGAATTAACTAACCAACCCAAGCCCACTGATGCCAGCAACCAAACAACTGCCAGCAGGGTGAGCCAAGGGCGGAGATTTAAAAGATTCAATTGAAATGACTTAAAGCTCATTTTTAATAAATTTCGTCCTGCTCTCCTTCTAGGATAGCGATTTTAGTCATTGGTCATTTGTCATTTGTCATTTGGACTCAAATGGACTTTATTACTGAGGATAGCAGCATTTTGTGTAAGTGCTGTTGAAAGGCATTTAAGCCAAACAGAGCGAGCGCCTGTTCTCGCAGCCACTCCCCATCACATCGCTGGTCATTCCCTTGAAGCATTTCTATACAAGCTGCTGCTACAGCATCAGGATTGCGGTGTGGGACTCGCCATCCCAGTTTACCATCTTGCAAGGGGTCAGCGGAACCATCATCGTCACCAGATAACACCGGCACTCCACAAGCCATTGCTTCTAGATAAACTATGCCAAAGCCTTCTTGTGAAGGCATGATATAGGCATCAGCAAGGCGGTAATGTTCCATTAATTGTTCTGTGGCAACGAAACCAGCAAATACAACGCGATCGCTCACACCTAAATCTTTTGCTAGCTGCGCCAATCGTGGTTGGTCATCGCCGCGACCTATTACCAAATATTTCACTTCTGGGAAAACTTCAGCGATTTGTGGTAATGCCCGAATGGTGACATCTACACCTTTGTAAATATCTCCTGACCATAACCGCGCTACTGTCATTAACACTTTCGCGCCACTTAAGCCATACTTCTGGATTAATTCTGGTTGTTTGGAGCCAGGAGTAAATTTATCCGCATCAATTGCACAAGGCATCATCTGTACCATGTTTGGGTTTAGACTATTGGCAACACAAGCGCGATCGCGGCTGTAGCGACTAATTGTCCAAATTCTCTCTGCTGATATCAGGGCACGACGTTCCTGATTTTTCAACGGTTCCCAGACTTCTTTGCCGTAAGTTAGCACGGTGTAAGGAATCCCCAAAGGCTGGCAAAGTGTTTGGATTAATACTGCTAAGTTAATGTGACCGCAGAAAACCTGCTGCGGACGGCTCTGCAACAGACATTTCAGTAAAGCTGCTGCCATTTGCAATCTCCCCAAATAGGGAGACTGATTTTTAAAGTAATGAAATTTTAAGTTTTCGTCTTCAAACGGATTTAAGCTATCAGCACTATCTCGCAGCAAAAATACTTCTGCTTTGTAGTCTTGACCCAATGCCAAATAGGCGCGAAAAATATCTTTTATATAGGATTGAATACCACCTTCATGAGCAAAAATTTCTAAAAACACGAAGATATGGTTAGTTTGTTTATTAACTTTATTACCTAAATTCAGGTTTTTTGTCACTGTAGTGATTTGCATCTTAGATTATTTACACTTGCGATAAGGGCGCGATTGCACCGCTTTGTAATCGCTCCAAATCTGTTTTTACCATTTTTTCTAAAAGTTCCTCAAAGCTTACTTGGGGTTCCCAGCCGAGGTTTTTTTTAGCCTTGCTGGGGTTAGCTACTAGTTGAAAATGCTCATCTTGTCGTAACAAGCTAGTATTTAAAACTACATACTGCTTCCAATCCAAGCCGACTGACTCAAAGGCTGTGGCAACTAAATCTTTCACACTGTGTAGTTTACCAGTGCCAATCACATATTCTTCTGGTTCATCAATTTGCAACATTCGCCACATGGCCTCTACATAATCACCTGCAAAGCCCCAATCACGTTTGGCATCCAGATTACCCATTTCTAAGGTGTCAGTTAAACCCAATTTAATTGATGCAGCCGCTAAAGAAACTTTGCGTGTGACAAACCCAGGTGCGCGTAGAGGAGACTCGTGATTATATAAAATTCCGCTACAGGCAAATAGTCCATAGCGCTGTCTATGATGCACCATCGTCCAGTGGGCGTGCATTTTAGCCGCAGCATAAGGATTTTTGGGACGAAAAGCGGTTTCTTCATCTTGAGGCGAGAGGAATACATCGCCAAACATTTCTGAACTGCTGGCTTGATAAAATCTGGTAGACAAACCAACTTTTCGTACTGCTTCCAAGAGCCTAGTAGCTGTACCAGTTATTAAATCCAAAGTTCCCAATGGGTCGTTCCAGGAGTCGGGTACAAAACTGGGAGCCGCCAAATTGTAAATCTCTTGGGGACGCAGTTGTTCAACTGCGGTCAACAGTGCCGTATTATCCCTCAAGTCAACTGTAAAAATTTCTACTTTATTTGCCAGTATTCCCAGTTTTTTCAAATTAGGTTGTCGATCTGGGGGCACTAATCCGACAACTCGATAACCTCGATTGAGGAGCAAATGGCTGAGATAGTAGCCATCTTGACCAGTAATTCCGGTAATTAAGGCTGTCTTAGTCATATTTTGTCTTTTATTCTGTCTATCTCTTTAAGCACGAAATGGCACTTGTTGGAGAACAAACATCAAGACTCTCAACACTGCTGACAAATCTTAACAAGGGAGCTAGTGTAGCTCGAATGCTATTTTTACTAGATTCACTAGTTCTTTTTATACAAAAAATTTACTTAAAACTTTACAAAAAAATCATAATAATGATAAGCAATTTCATGAAAAAAATATATTTCTCCAATTTAAATAATATTGAAAAAAGAGTATACTTTTATCAATCAAATAACCATGTATTTTAGCAAAAACCGCTTCTATTTGAAAGTGTATAGCTCAACTTTTGGCAAACCCTTAATTAGCTTGGTAACGGCTATATGAGAAGTTTTATTTGTTTGAATCCTAAGTACAAGAGAATATTTTAGAGAAGAAAAGCCATCGTTTTCTGTCGATACTTCTTCTTTAAGTTACACTCCCCTCACAAGCCAAAATTGACATCAGAATTATTCTTTCCTTTAACCTTGACTATTTCAGTGTTACTTTTGTGCTTCTACAGAGTATTTGACAATGAGCAGGCAATTTCTACCATCCGCACCACGTTCGTATACAACCCGATCGGCCAACCGCCTCAGAAGAAACCATCCATACCCACCTACTTGCAGAGTACCTGGGGCTGGCTCTGCGATCGCATCAGGATTGAAAGGTTTTCCATAATCCCAAATTCTAATCTCTAGTCGGTCAATCCACAGATAAACGTTAATTTCAATGATTGTTTCTGGGGGTAAAGCATGATGAGCGTGACGAACAGCGTTGGTAAAGCCTTCTGCTAATGCTAAATTAAGGCGATCGAGTTGGGTTTTTGACCAGCCAAGTTGAGACAAGTGTTGCAGACAAAATTGCTCAAACCATTCTTGCACCTGGTTTAAGAGCCTGAGTTCGCTCTTAACCGTCAGATGGTCTTGCTGCACTATACTAAGCATTAACTGTGAGTTGAATATAAGTAAACCCAAGTTGCTAGTTATTAAATTCTGCGCTGTTCGCAAAATTTCTCTGACATAAAAAAATCTAAATTGACATATTCTATGTACCAAAATACAAAACATGAATGATTTTGGCATTCTGAGGGTTGTAACTAGCAACTTACGTTAAGTAAGAAATGTTTGTATTTGTTGACTTTTGATGATTTGATATTTTGGAATAGGTTTTCTATCCAAAACTGCAAATCCCAGAAGCAATCTGAACTATTGAAGAAGAATTCAGAAGGAAATCAGTGAGGGATACACTGCGGGATTTGGCTACAGATCCAACAATATCTTGTTGACCACTAAAAAAAGCATATTTAGTGGGGAACTTAAACCCATTTATGCAGAGACTATCTATAAGACGCTATGCATAACTTGCTTTCCCGTAAGATACACGGACTCGCTTTGGTGGCGTTATCCGCTTTTTAGTTCACAATTTAATTCTGTTAGCGGTAGCAGGGCGTTTAGCCCATTCTGGCTTCTGAATTCTTTCCCGTTAAAATTGACGCCTGTTGATTGCTTTCAAAAGCACATCTGCATCTGCTCTTGAAACTCACAGGCGTCAAAAGACTTTGTGGTGACTAATTTAGAATAGTCCCAAGGTCAAAGATTTATCCAATGGCAAAGCAGCACCAATACCCAGCCATATTGTGACAAGAGTACCAAAGAGGAATACTGTGGTTGCAACTGGACGGCGGAAGGGGTTTTGGAACTTATTCACGTTCTCAATAAAAGGAACGAGGATAAGACCTACTGGTACGGAACCCATTGCTAACACTCCTAAAAGTTTGTTAGGAAGCGATCGCAAAATTTGGAAGACTGGATACAAGTACCACTCTGGCAAAATTTCCAATGGTGTGGCGAAAGGATTTGCTGGTTCACCTGTCATTGCGGGATCTAGCACGGCTAGAGCCACAATCGCAGCGAAGGAACCCATGATCACAATTGGAAAGACGTAAAGTAAGTCATTAGGCCAAGCGGGTTCACCATAGTAGTTGTGACCCATGCCTTTAGCGAGTTTGGCTCTTAACTGAGGATCGCTCAGGTCAGGTTTTTTTTGTGTTGACATTTTTAAATGTGCTCTCCTGCTTAAGTTAAATTAAAGCATTTGTGAAAGCTATCAGCTACTAGGCAACCAAAAGGCGGAAAACAGCGTTTCTATATCTACAGTCATCCGCCTGAAGTTGTCTATAGCTTGAGGCTTCAGATACAAGTATTTGTTTTTTGGAACTTATGTGCAATTAATTTCTTGTGTTTCATAAGTTTAAAACAAACAACTCGATCTGAAAACTAACAAATGTTGCCTTTCGCTAATAGCTGAGATTACAAAGGCCCGGAAATACCTTGCTTGCGGATCATCAAGAAGTGAAACAGCATGAATACTGCAATCAACCAAGGCAGTACAAATGTGTGTGCGCTGTAGTAACGAGTTAGTGTTGCTTGACCAACACTGGAACCGCCGCGCAGCAGGTCGGAAATCAGAACTCCAACCACGGGAATTGCTTCTGGTACGCCGCTAACGATTTTCACAGCCCAGTAGCCAACTTGATCCCAAGGTAGAGAATAGCCGGTAACTCCGAAGGAAACGGTGATCACAGCTAGGATTACACCACTTACCCAGGTCAATTCGCGAGGCTTTTTGAAACCACCAGTGAGATAAACCCGGAAGACGTGCAAAATCATCATCAACACCATCATGCTGGCAGACCAGCGATGAATGGAGCGAATTAGCCAACCGAAGTTTACATCAGTCATGATGTACTGCACTGAGGAGAAAGCTTCAGTAACTGTTGGCCTGTAGTAGAACGTCATGGCAAATCCAGTAGCAAACTGGATGAGAAAACAAACCAGGGTAATTCCACCCAGGCAGTAAAAGATATTGACGTGGGGAGGGACGTACTTGCTAGTAACGTCTTCGGCGAGTGCCTGAATTTCCAGGCGTTCCTCAAACCAGTCGTAAACGTTGGCCATACAATCTCAAGTTCCTAAAAGTCGGTTGCGGTTGATAAATCCCGAAGTTCTGAATCGGCAGAAGCCTTCGCTCAGACTTCTCTCCCAATTAACAATTTTGGGATTTTAATAAAGGGGAGTTTTTTTCTTTGCTTTTGGGCTTTGAGTGTGCTAAGAGACTTCAGAAACTTTACACTTTGTAAAGATGGAATATATTGCGATCTCTTTACGCCCCTACACACAAAATGGTGGACACAAAGTAGATTTTATCCTTTGGTGAGTGGATACGATGCATCAGTTGACTGAACAACTTGATGAGAAAAATGCACCACTTCTATAAAAAAAGTAACATAATCGAGAGATAGATTTCATCAACAACAGAGGAAGTGGGCATTATCTAGGCAATTTGGGTTGAGGTGGAATTGATAATGGGGTTCATGAATAAACAAGTCTTTCGGGTTGGATTTTCATTGTTAATGGTGGTTTGCTTGGCGTTGGGTACCCTCACTCAGCCATCGCTGGCTTTGACTGGAGAACAAAAGCTGGTTTCGGAAGTTTGGCGAATTGTTAATCATACTTATCTAGATGAGACATTTAATCATCAAAACTGGGCGGCTGTGCGGCAAAAGGTTCTGGAAAAACCACTGCCAGACTCAAATGCCAGTTATGAGGCAATTGGGAAGATGCTCAAGAGCCTCGACGATCCTTTTACCCGCTTTTTAGATCCAGAACAGTACCGCAGCTTGCAGGTCAATACTTCTGGGGAACTGACTGGGGTAGGATTGCAAATTGCCTTGAATTCTGAGAATGGAAAGTTAGAAGTAGTGGCTCCTATCGCCGGTTCACCGGCAGATAAAGCGGGGATTCGACCACGCGATCGCATTCTCAAAATTGAAGGTGTTTCCACAGAAAATCTCACCCTTGATGAAGCTGCTACCAGAATGCGCGGGCCCAGTGGCAGCCTTGTGACTCTCGTAATCGAACGGGACGGAGAGGCAGAAACGGAAATTAGACTGACACGCGATCGCATTGCCCTTAACCCTGTGGTTTCAGATTTGCGTGTTTCTGCTGAGGGTACACCCATTGGCTACCTACGTCTTACACAATTTAATGCCAACGCTTCAACGGAATTGGCACACGCTATTTCTAGTCTAGAAAAAAAAGGCGCTGCTGCCTACATTCTAGATTTACGAAATAATCCTGGGGGATTATTGCAATCAGGAATTGAAATTGCCCGTCTCTGGTTAGATTCTGGCACTATTGTTTACACTGTTAACCGGCAAGGTATTCAAGGTAGTTTTGAAGCCTTTGGGCCAGCTTTGACGAAAGATCCTCTGGTGATTTTGGTAAATCAAGGAACTGCCAGTGCCAGTGAGATTCTTGCTGGCGCACTCCAAGATAACGGTCGTGCCCAGTTGGTAGGCGAAACTACCTTTGGCAAGGGATTAATTCAATCCTTGTTTGAATTATCAGATGGTTCGGGTTTAGCAGTCACAATTGCTAAGTATGAAACTCCTGAACACCGGGATATTAACAAACTAGGTATTAAGCCAGATAAAGTTATTTCTCAACCAGCCATTAACCGCGAACAGATTGGTACTGAAGCGGATTTGCAATATCAAGCCGCTGTGGAACTTTTGAAGAAAAACTCGGTGGTAGCGGGAAAAGCTTGAAGAAGGGTACAAGGAGACAAATCAGGTGGGGGTTCAGACTCCATCTGAATACCATACTTAAGAAAGCTAAAATTTAATTATACCGATAACGGTAGCTGAATCACAAATTCAGTTCCTTCCCCAAGTTGGGAATTCACTGCGATCGCTCCGCCATGTTTTTCTACAATAATTTGTCGAGCGATCGCAAGTCCTAATCCTGTGCCTTTTCCGACAGCTTTTGTCGTAAATAAATGGTCAAACATTTTTTGTTTTACTTCTTCCTCGATACCCTTCCCATTATCAGCGATTGTAATTTTAACTAAATTATTTTCGACTGTAGTGGTAATTGTAATGCAGTTTGGATTTGCTTTAATTTCGTCAAAACTTCGATCGATATTCGATTCCTCCAAGGCATCAATAGCATTTGCTAGTAGATTCATAAACACTTGATTTAGTTGTCCAGGGAAACACTCAATTTGAGGTAAAGTGGCGTATTCAGTTATCACTTCAATTGCTGGACGTTGCTCGTTAGCCTTGAGACGATGTTTCAAAATTAAAATCGTGCTGTCGATGCCTTGGTGAATATTAAATGGTACTTTATAATCTTTATCGGCACGCGAGAAAGTTCGTAAACTGGTGCTGATATTTTTCAGGCGATCGCACGCCATCGACATGGCATCAATCATCTTAGGCAAGTCTTCTAAGCTATAATCCAAGTCGATTTCTTCGGCATGGTTAAGAATTTCATCACTCCCATTAGGCAAGGTTTCTTGATAGAGTTTTAAGTGTTCGATAATATCAGCAAAGGTAGGTTTAGCTTGTTTGAGACTGGCAGCAATAAAACCAAGGGGATTATTCATTTCGTGAGCGACACCAGCAACTAAATTCCCTAGTGCTGACATTTTTTCACTTTGCACCATTTGCAATTGAGCGTTTTGCAGATCGGTTAACGCTTGTTCTAAATCTTGTGATTTTTGCTGCAAGGCAAGTTCAGCAAGTTTGCGTTCGGCTTCAAGCCGCGCCCTTTCGCTAATATCTCGCATCACAACTACTGCACCGAGTTTGTTACCTAAAGCATCGAAGATCGCTTGTCCACTAGCTAATAAAATTCTCCTAGAGCCATGCTTCGGCGCAATTACCATTTCGGCATTTTCGACGATTTCTCCTTGCAAGGCGCGAAATAAAGGAATTTCCGTGGTTGATAGAGGTGTTTGACCATCAGGTTGATAGAGTGAGAAGTGTTCTGCCCATTGTTCTGCTGGTAATGATTCTACTGGTACACCATGAAATTCACGAGTTGCTTTGTTAAATAGAGTCAATTTGCCAGTACTATCACAAACAACAATCCCATCGGTAATATTGTGAATGATGGCATTCAAAAACTCTCGTTCTTTAGCTAGAGATGCTTCGGCGTGTTTGCGATCGCTAATATCAATTACTACCCCATCCCATACAATTGCACCATCGGCTTGTCGCTCTGGCCGAGCCGCAGATTGAATCCATTTCACGGTTCCTGAAGGCAGGATAATCCGCCATTCTTGCTCAAAGGGTGTGAGATTTTGGGCAGAGTAAGCGAGCGCTTGGGCAATAGCCGGGCGCTCGTCAGGATGATTCATGGCGTAAACGCTATGCGTCCCTGCCATTACCAACTCTGGCTCTAACTCATATAAGTCGAGACAGCCAGAACTAACGTAGGGTGTTGAAGTTGAACCATCCACCTCCAGACGGAATTGGTACACCATCCCAGGAATATTATTTGCCAAATTTTGGAAGCGGATTTCACTAGCTTGCAATTTTGCTAGAGATTGTGCCAACTGTTGAGCATAGTTTTGAGAATTTTGGTAAATTCGGGCATTTTCCAAAGAAATTGCGGCTTGGGCACAAAGTAAGTTCAGCAGTTCGACGCGATCGCTTGTAAAGGCTCCGGTTGCTAAATTATTTTCCAGGTACAATATGCCCAACAACTTACCCTGATGCAAAATCGGGCTGCACAAGATACTCTTGGGTTGCTGTTGCTGAATATACGGGTCATTAATTAATTGCGGATGCACTGTGGCATCAGTAATTACTGCTGGTTGTAAGTTGCGTTTGACGTTATTAATTAAGCGAACTGGTACATCAACTGAGTCTTCAACAGGCTGTGGGTTGAATAACATCGAGTAGAAATCAACTTTGGCAGCTTGGTTCTGTAGACTGCTCAGGGAAAGTTGTGCTAAAGCCTGAACTAGCAACCGCTCTGACTCCAAAAGCATAAATACACATTTATCGGCTCCAGCATTTTCAATGACGATATGCAGCAAAGCTGAAAGCAGTTTTTCGAGTTCGATTTCCCTAGAAAGAGTTTGGGAAGCTTTGAGAATGGTAGCTAAATCTAAAGCAACAGAGACGTTGCTACTATTGGAAGTGGCGGAACTGGTGGAGGTAACACTCTCCAAGATGAAGATAGTTTCGTTAGTAGAGAAGGGAGAACGGGTTTGCTCTAAGATGGGGGCGAGGAGTTGGGGATAGCGTCGTTCCAAGTCGGCGACTTTGGCTTTAGCGCCCCAACGAGCATAGCCATAGTAGGCTTGGGTCATGTATTCTTGGGCAATGCGCTGTTTACCCCAGTCGAGGTAGAACTTAGCGGTCAGTTCATTGGCTAGGGCTTCTTCTTGGGTATAACCGTGTTCTTTAGCTAGAGTTATGGCGCGATCGTACAAATCTATTGCCTCTGATTTCTGCCCTAAAACTCGGTATAGGTCGGCTTCAACTAAATAAAATTTGTGCAGGTAATTTTCTGGAGCACGATCAGCCCACTTTTTCATTTTTTCCTGATTTTTAGCCACCCGTTGCAGAATGTGTTGCTGTTGTGCCTCACAAACCTGAGAATAGATTGCCAGATGGGCTAGAGAATCATAGGTGTAGCAGAGCGGAACGATGAATAAGCCTGTAGCACCACCTATATAATTTTCAGCAGCGATCGCAGCTGACACCGCCAACTCAAACTTGCCAAATATGTAACACAGACCAAGTTGGTTGGCATAGAAATAATACAGCGCAGTCTGATCGCCCGATCGCTGGAGGGCTGGCACAATTTCCTCGCGATTAAAGGCATTTCCAGTCAGCTGCCAAGGTTCAGCAGAATCGCCAAGCATATTCAAAATTGGTTGCTGAAAAACGGTCAGATGGCTGGTAAGACCTTGTTGGTTGAGCTGCCCAAGCTGATCTCGGAAGGCAACGCTCTCTCGGTTGAGATCGATTAATTCTTTGCCCAGAAACCAACAATATGAGATGTAAATGAATCCGCAAATAGCAGCCGATTCTAAATCTCCGGTTTCCAATCCAACTTCGTAGCCTTCCCGGAGAAATGGTAAGGAGTTCTTGAGCGGCTCTTTCCAATGCCACACGCAACAGTAAATTCCGACATAGACTCTGGACTTTAGTTCTTTGGCATTGAAATGTTCCAGCAACAAGTGTGCTAGTTGTGCAAACTCATAGCCAGAGTCAATCTCTCCTGTCATCCCACAAAGTATCATTCCATAGTAGCCATAGCCAATTGCCGAAAATGAACTATTGCCATATTGAACGGATAAATTGACCTGTTCGAGAACAATAAATGGTAAGAGCGCTGGAGTGACAACAAAAGCAGCAGAAGTGACAGTGGCAAGAATCCGTACAACTGCTAATTTGTTAGGATCTGTCATTTGGGGTAAATTGATTAAATCCAGTGGTTGCCTTCCAGCCAAGATGGATTTAGTCGTCTCAAATGCTTTGGCAATATCTGATTGACTGGGTTGCTTTGGAAGGCTGTTTCCTAAACGCTCCACACTCTTGAGAGCAATCTCTACTGCTTCTATAAATTGATGTTGGGCTTGAGCTGCTTGAATTTGAACTTCATAGACCTTAATCGTATCCAACAAGTTTCTAGAGTGTTCTGTAATGATTGCCGCCAATTGTGTCATCCGCTCAAAGTTGCCGCTCAGGTAAGCGGCTTCAGTGGCAGCTTCGTAGAGGGCTAAGGTTAACTCATACTGCGTTTGCCACATATCCTCAGCTAACAAGGCGATGCCCGTAGTGGAATACTCAAATGCCGCTGTATAGGCAGTTGCGGCTCTGGCTTTTTGTCCAGCTTTCAGATTGAGTTGGGCGAGTTCTTTTTGCTTAGATAAATCGACAATTAGGGATTTGCCGATATTAAGTTGGTTAACGATTTCAAATAATTTTTCGTCTTGTTTGGTAACAGGCGTATGAGTCAGTAATAGTTGCCCAATTTTTAGGTGAGCGATCTGTTTTTGTTCGTCTGGAATCAGAAAATAAGCAGCTTGCTGGACGCGATCGTGCAAGAATTTGTAAACCGTCATTTGTCCTTCGTCATTTGTCATTTGCAAATGACCGATCGCCAATGAGGAATCCTGATAAAACTTGTAAATTTCATTGGTAGGAATGATAAATCCTTCTTGCAATGCTTTCCACAAGTCGGAAGCGGTTTCTGCTTGCGACTTTTCATAAACGATCGCTAACGTCGCCAAATCGAACTGATTGCCGATACAGGCTGCCAGTTTCAGAACATTTTGAGTGTTTGGTGGCAATTTCTGAAGTTGTTGTGCCATAAATTCCACCACATCATCAGTCAGAGCAAGCGATCGCACTTGTGCTATATCACACTGCCAAAAACCTGTCTCCCAATTAAAGGTAATCAGCCCATCTTCATGTAGCGCTTTCAAAAACTGAGTTGTGAAAAAGGGATTGCCTTTGGCTTTTCGATCGACTAACTCTGTTAACGGTAATGCCTGTGCCGTCGTACAACTGAGAGAGTCGGCGATTAAATGGTTGACATCTGCTTGACTCAAGGGAGCTAGGCTCAAGGTTTTGATGCCAGAAGAAGTTTTTTCAATTTCATCTAGCGTCAACATCAGTGGATGAGCCGCAAACACCTCGTTGTTGCGGTATGCGCCAATAATAAATAGATGGCTGCAATCGCTCTGAGACATTAACAGCTTCAGCAAATTCAGCGATGCCGAATCTGCCCACTGCAAGTCATCCAGAAATATTACCAACGGATGCTCTCTGGTCGCGAACACCTGAATGAACTTTTGGAACAGCAGATTGAAACGGTGTTGTGCCGCACCGCCTGATAGTTCAGCGATCGCAGGCTGTTTGCCGAGCAGCTGCTCCAGTTCAGGAATCACCTCAATCAAGATTTGTCCGTTCTCTCCAACTGCCGCTAAAATCTTACTTTGCCATTGCTCCAGTTGAGTATCGCTTTCCCTAAGCAACTGTCCCATCAAATCGCGAAAGGCTTGTACAAAAGCAGACAGAGGAATGTTGCGGTTGAACTGGTCGTATTTGCCTTTGATGAAGTAGCCGTTCCAGCGCACAATCGGTTTATGCACTTCATTGACGACTGCGGTTTTGCCAATACCAGAGAAACCTGCCACTAGCATCAGTTGAGAGCCACCATTGGCAACATCACCAAATGCTTCTAGTAACGTTTGTACCTCCGATTCCCGTCCGTAGAGTTTTTCGGGTATGAGAAAGCGATCGCTAATATCTCGCTGTCCTAAATCAAACCAGGTGTGTTTGCCTGTTTCTCGCCACTGTTCTAAGCAGGTAACAAGGTCATGTTTAAGTCCTAGCGCACTTTGATAGCGGTCTTCGGCGTTCTTCGCCATCAGTTTGCGGACAATTTCGCCCAGCATCAAGGGCAATTTGGGGTTGAAATCGCACAGGCTAGGTGGAAGTTTCGCAATGTGATAATGCACCAACTCCATCGGTTCATAGGACTCAAAGGGCAATTTTCCACTCAGTAATTCAAAGAAAGTCACACCTAAAGAATAGAAGTCACTGCGGTAGTCAATGCCTCTGTTCATCCGTCCGGTTTGCTCTGGCGACAGATAGGCTAGCGTTCCCTCTAGTCCATTGAGGCTCTGAAGTTCTTGGGTTTCTCGTGGTAAGAGTGAGGCAATACTAAAGTCAATCAGCTTGATTTGGTTCGTGTCAGGGTGAATCAAGATGTTGGCTGGCTTAATGTCTTTGTGAATGACGCGCTGTTGATGTAACTGGTGTAAGATTTCTAGTAGTTGCAGAGCAATGGGTAAGAATTGCTCTAATGTCAGTGTTTTTCCTTGAGTAAATTGCCGCAGGGAAACACCACCAAAGTCTTCCATGACTAAGGCATAGCCATTATGATGGGCTTCTAGGCTGTAGGGTTTGATAATGCCGGGAATATCTAGGTTTTTAGCGATCGCATATTGGTTGCGAAACTGGACTAATTCGGTAAAAGTTGGGTATTCTCGTTTTAAGAGCTTGATGACAACTGGTAGGCGATGCCTGCGGCGGGCTGCGCCTACGCATTCTCGAATTGCCCGATACACTTGAGTACGAGAACCTGAATAAAGTTGCTCGATGATTTGGTAGCCAGCAATCCTTAAAGTTCCATCAACTTTTGCGCTCATAAATTTTTACGAAAATCTCTTTATACTAGTGTTATAATTCCCACTACTATAAATTGAGTAACAACCATTAGAAAAGTTACATTGGGTATCGGGCACTGGAGCCAAAGAGTAGGAATGCAAACACCTTTATATAAATGTGGCGAACGCATTTTGATGATTTCCCAAAGTAGTATCAGAACTCCGTCAAAGAGTTTTTGACCTGACAAAGAAAGGCATGAGGCAACATTAAAAAAGTATTAAGAAACTTCCAAATAAAAATATCTCAAAACTGACGCAAAAATTCTTTCTATTTCTTCTCTTTTTGTGTTCTCTGCGCTTGGAGTGGTAGAAAAGCGGCTTCGCCTTTGGCGTTTTCGTAGAGTAGCCGCTTTTCTACGAACGCGAACAGCGTGTCGCAGACAGACGCTTTGCGTAGCTTGCTTGTTTGTAGGAGTATGCGTCTACGTTTATTTGGATAATTTATTTCTTGGAAATCTCTAATTTAGTTGTTGAGTGGCTGTATCTAACGCGCGCGATCGCATTTTTCAGTAACTATGTGCTACTCCCATAAATCATATTGACTGCGCTATTTTAGTCTGGTTTAAGCTCAAAGATTTAGCTTATAAAACTGGTCAAACAATTTATCAAATTATTTATCTTTGCAATTACAAGTCAAGACGTTATCATGTTTATCGCCTAGTTGTTTGGCGCGCAGCACAACATAGCCGCGCCATTGCTTGTGACACTTGCGTAAGTCCTGTTAAAAATCAAATAGATTTCCTAATTTTTATTATTTGAATTTAGATTTAATTTGGTGGTAATTCTAAACTAGTGTCCACGACCTTAGTCTGCGCAAGGTTTTTGGCATAGTATTCTAGTTGTACTACTCATTTGCTACTCAATTTAGCCATTTTTATCTTGATTTTTAGCGATCGCAAGCAGCGATCGCGCTACTCAATTGCTACTCAATGAATAATATCTACTGCTTGAACACTAATCGCCTAGCAGGACTAGTTCGTAGTAAACGCGGCACTAGAGGACTGCGTGAAACCTCCGCAGAAATTGGCAATGTTAGTACAGCTACTTTGTCAAGAGTAGAAAATGGTAGTACCCCTGATATGGAGACCTTCTTAGCCCTTTGCAACTGGCTACAAGTACAGCCAGCCGAGTTCTTCGTCGCTGACAAAGGAGAACTAGAGCTAGATGTTGAAGAAGAGATTATCTTGTTGTTATTGGGAGACAAGCGTCTTGAGTCAGAGACAGCTTACGCGCTAGCCCAAATCATCAAAGCAACCTACCGTTATTTACTAGAGTGAATCCCCAGTGAAGTATGTCCCGTCTCTTTGGTCAAATTACCGTTCAAATCATATACAGACTGCCTTTGCCCGTCCTGTTACAAAAACTTTCAGTTACCCTAAATCCCCCAGTGACATGAACGAATTAGTGATAGCAGAAGATCCAAAACAATTTCTTAAACAGATGATGAGTAGTTTTTCAGAAAGAATGTGGTCTGCTGGCTGGCTTTCAGGGCTTGAATTTATCCTATGGAAAAAGGTCAGGGAATGCTCGGATGACCTAACCTTGCGAGAAATTGCTGATTTTAACTTCTACGCAGGATTAGCTGGTGGGTGGTGGATGTGGGATGAAGTAAGGAAATCTGAAGTGTTTGTAACTTTCCCTGAGTGGCTCTCGATTTACTCTTCAAAGGCGAACGAATAGAGAGTTATTCGTTCTGCTGAGTCGTTTCTTCGTATTCCCTAATTTTGAAATCAGTATCACGTTGTAAAAAACGCTGAATATCCCTTGTGTAAAACAACACCCTTTTAAACTTGTGGTCAATCTTCTCGTTTAGCTGCCCCAGAAGCATTTGAATAACATCCTTCCGATTTACATATTCTTGAATATGCAAAGCTAATGTCCTATCAATCTCACGAATTTTTTCAGCATTTCTTGCTTGTTCTTCGAGAGTTTTTTCAATTTGAGTAATCGAATTTGAAATCCGATTCATTTTGCTGATGACGGTAATAGCTACACCACCAAGAACAGAAACACTAACAAGAATCCCTAAAAATATACCAGTGCTTTCTAAGGTTAGTGTTATTCCTGGGGAATTAGAAGGAGTAACAGCTACTACTGACCGCATAGTACTCATTATTTAATAACTATGATTTTTATAATTTAAACAAATCAATTATCGAAAATATTTCTTCGACTCCCCAACCGCTAGAAAGTCCTAAAGAGGCTGAGTCCTGATTTCTAAATACTCGATATTCAAGCGCTAAAGATTTATTTGCAGCTATTGAAAACTTGCCGCTCAGTTCTGCTAAACATTGAACGTCTACCCCAGACCCAGGATAGATTGAGCTGCTATTCAACAAAACAATGTCATCAGTAACATTTCTCAACCTAATTCTTGATGTTGCAGTTCGATAGAAAGGTGAAACTGCATTCAATATATAAGTTCCCGCAGGTAATACAAATTCATTATTAGAAAGCGTAACCGAGGCGGTGTCATCAGTTGCAATACTATTAAGTTTTCGTTTGTTCCAACTTCCTGCTGTGGCATTTCCCCCCTCTGTTCCAGATGGTTGGAGTTCCCTTAATTGGATGTAAATAAGTCCATTAGAAGAAACAGAGGGGGTATATAAAGGCATTATTATGTCAACTCCCGAACCAAAGCATTACCGTTAGCAGCCGACCAGATACCACTAATTACGCCAGTGTAATGGAATGGCACTTCATAATAACCACCTGCTAATAACTTGGCAGTAAAAGCGTTTGTTGCTGCGGTTGCACCAAATTCTAGATATAAAATAGCGGTGCTATCATTCCAAATCGTTGCACCTTTGCGGTTGGAATTGGCAGCCAGGATTGTCTGGCTACTAGTACTAGAAGCAACAGTAGTCGGGGTTGATGTACCACTAGTCGATTCAGTTACTGTTACTGATGCTGGATTAACAAGAGCCATTAAATACACTCCAC
>NZ_JAVRCB010000075.1:0-27344 GCF_034530955.1 Nostoc sp. DedQUE05
CAAAGTCGTTTTGAGGTACTCCAAAGTCGTTTCGAGGTACTTCAAAGTCGTTTTGAGGTACTCCAAAGTCGTGTTGAGGTACTCCAAAGTCGTTTCGAGGTACTTCAAACTTTGTCGCATTGCGATTGAGTACACAGATGTGGGCTACGCCTACGCTTGACTTTTAAAACAACGCGAGTTCGACAACCCCTCTCCGACACGGCTACCGTGTATACACAAGTCCTTCTCACCCCCTCTAACTCCCCGATGCCTTGGGGGAGAACCGGGAACCGGATATTTCCCCCAAGGCATCGGGCTACAGTGTACACACAAGTCTGAAATAGCTTACTCATCTGGGTTTTTGCGTCACTTTTACCCCACCCTAACCCTCCCCTTGCAAAGGGGAGGGAACCGGATCTTTAATCTCCCCCCAATGCATCGGGGGATTAAGGGGGGTAAATCCGAGGTTTGCGCTTCATTACCAAGATGTGTGTACACAGAAGCTCCGACACGGAGAGGGGAGCCAAAACTCTAATTTCTCGTTGCTCCTCCCTTTCCCTGTGGGAGAGGGAGGTTGTCCGGGAGAGGTTCATCGAACTCACGTTAAAACAGTCGCGACGAATATTCTTAACCGAACGGTATTGAGTTGGAGTACACAGTCATCAATTGTGTAAACTTCAGTGAAAGTTATGATATTTTTGACCGCAGCCTGATTTGTGAGAATTGAAAAACACAGATTCCCGACTTCGTAAAAGTTGTCGGGAATTTTGTTTTTCCCCAGCAGTTAACAAATCTTCAGATCGGTAGATGTATTTTTGTCTAGCTATTCACTAACGATCGCATAAAATTGATTCGGATTAAATTTACATTTCTTTAAAAGACAATATGTTTGCCAGAATTCGCCGAATTTTGAGTCAATTTTTTAGTAATTCCAGAACAATCAACAACGAACCACTGAATAAAGTCAGTTTGATTGTGATTATTATAGTTGATATTTTTATCTTAATTAATGTTTTTACCGGACTCGATGATATTAGCAGATGGCATATCAGTCCAACTGAGGCTTATCCATGTTATTCAGAGTGGCAAAATTACCGAGCAAAAACCACTAAAGATAAAGACTATGAAATTGTTAGACTTTCATTGCCATCTTACACGAACAATCAATTTAGTTTTCGGGGAAACTATCAACAAGCCGAAGCAGGACATCTAGGTAAGGTTTCTCAAACTTGTTTGCAATATGCCGATTACAAAGATAAGATTAAGAATTCTGAAAAGCAGCAAATTATCAAAACTATCGAGGAAAAACAAGCAAAAATTAGTAGACTGGAACAAGCCAATCGCACGATTAAATCTCAGTATGACTCAACGCTATTAGAAAAAATTGCCGGACAGAATCGCGAACAATCAATTAATCAAGTCAGTGCTGAAAAAGCTAAACAGACGTTAGAAGAAAATAATCGCCAAATTTCTACTCTTAAACAAGAAACTTCTACTCTTAAAAACGAACTACTCGCTCAACCAGAAAGCATTAGTTTTATAGCCTTTCTTAAAAATGACAATCGATTTCAAGAAGTCGATAAAGGCTATCATCAGGCATCATTTTGGTATCCAAGTATCCAACTTGGTTTTCAATCCCTCTTTCTTTTACCACTGATTCTCATTGCCTTATCAGTTCATAAATTTGCCCAAAGAAGAGGATATGGACTCGTCTCGCTAATTAGCTGGCATTTGCTAGTTATCTTTTTTATCCCATTAATCATTAAAATATTTGAATTTCTCCAAATAGGTGCAATATTCAAATTTTTATTTGATGTAATTAGCGCCATTTTTGGCGGTTTACTTTTCCTGATAAATTATGTTTATATCTTGCTGATTCCAGTTATTGGTTTTGGAATCATCCAATTTTTTCAAAAATTTGTCTTTAACGCTAAAGTCCAAGCAGCTAGCAGAGTTCAAAAATCCCGATGTGTCAATTGTGCCAAGAAAATTCGACATCTTGATACTTACTGTCCACACTGCAGTTATTATCAGTACATTGAATGCCATAACTGCCATAATCTTACTTATAAGCATTTGTCGTACTGTAAACATTGTGGAACTTCTCAAGTTTCCAGTAATTTGTAATCAATGAAGTCGTCGATTGGGCTTTTTAACTTAGATATGGAAAAAGAGAAACAAATCAATAAAGAGAGTCAGTCGCCGCTTGATTTTCTCAAAAACCTGTTGATTGCTCGTTGGCGATCGCTCTTACTCCTTTTGATCGGAGTGTATTTACCTTTGCAGATTTTTGAAATCCTGACAGTGAATATATGGAAGAATCAAGCAGGCTTTCCGTGGGATGCGCCGATTCTGTTAGCGGTTCATTCTACAGCAAACCCACAGTTAGACGTTTTAGCTGTCATCCTAGCGACAATTGGGTTGCCTTGGACGGCAATGGTGATTTTGGGGGCGATCGCACTGATGTTAATACTTCAAAAACGCTGGCGATCGCTAGCTTATTTACTCACCGCCTCAGCAGGAAGCGTCATCATCAACCGCACAGCAAAACAATTAATGCATCGAGTGCGTCCACAATTGTGGCAGTCTATTGCACCTGAGTCTACTTTTGCATTTCCCAGCGCTCATGCGATGACGAGTGTAACATTGGTAGCAATTTTGTTATTTTTAACTTGGGCTACCTCTTGGCGCTGGTTGATTCTCATATTCGGCAGCTTATACATCATCGCAATTGCGTGGTGTCGTCTCTATTTAGGGGTTCATTTTCCTAGTGACATTCTCGCAGGTTGGATGGTTGCATTAGGTTGGACGATTGGTGTCAGTCTAATTATCAAACCCTATAGAACTATAGCCAAATCCGTAGATAGCGAACGTCCTAAAGATGAAACTACTTTACTACCAGAAGAAATAAAGTCGATAAATAAGGAGTAATATCATGTCCGCTTGATTGCTTATTAAACCTGAAGAACCCCACCCCGCCAAAGCTACGCTTTGTCTCCCCTCCCCGCCTGCGGGGAGGGGATTAAGGGGTGGGGTTCTTTTATTATGGGTAATTTGGCGGACATGATATAGTATCAGCCCTCACCCTAAATCCCTCTCCCATAGCTTGGGAGAGGGACTTTGAAATTCGCTCCCCTTCTCCCAATTTTGGGAGAAGGGGTTGGGGGATGAGGGCGAATTTTGCATTTGTGCAAGATGTCTATTATGCTATCTGCGATCGCCAACTGGCACAGTGTCTAAATATTCATGCAGGAGGTCTATTAGACATATTCAGCAACGCCAAATTAAGAGCAGCCCTCAACATATTCGACTTCTGGCAATTTACCCGCTCTGAACTCAGTGACAAGTTTACCATCAGTCTCGAAGACTAGGCGATAGTTGCGATCGCTAGGGTCTTTCGGGATGAAAGTTAGGTAATGTCCGTTTTGGACGTATTTATGAGGTGTGACTTGAATTTGTCCTGGGTAAAGAGACTTGATTTGCGCTTCGGTGTCGCCAATTTTTGCACCTTTGAAGGTAGTAATCTGATTATTTTGCCTTACATCTACTCTGGAAATTCGACCTTTTGTCACCATGAACGAAAGATTTTTGGGTTCATTTTGTGGCTTAACATAATAGCAATTATTATTTGGTGAATCGCCCACTAGCTTAGTACCAGCAGCCTTTGCCGCTTGAGAAACAGTCATGCCAACTTTTACTGTGCCAATACCGTTAATAAACAGTTTTGACTGATTTGTTAGTTTCGCCTTAGCGATAACTGTGCTAATAGTCAAAGAAGAAACTGTTAGCATTACGGTGACAAAAGTCAAGATTTTAGTTTTGTTATTCATAATTAGATATTTTCCTCAGTTAAGTCGATAATTTCATCGAAGCAAAAGTTGCGGACTAAATTTGCCAATTTTTCTGCCAAAGCAGAATGAGTTTGGGGAATTTGCTCAATGAGTTGCAAAATCCTTTCAGCATCGACTTCAACGGCTGCCTGATTCAGTTCTGTTAGCCATTGGGTAGGCATAATGGTAATTGCAGAGCGAAGATCCAAGATAGTAGATTGAGTATTCTCTAAATTGTTGCCTATTGCATCTTCATTGCTTTCTTCTGCACAGATATAACGCACCTGCAAATATTCAGCGATCTTTTCAAAAATCACTTGCTCTCGGAATGGCTTACGAACCAAATCGTCACAACCTGCGGCTAAGATACTTGCCTGTTGTTCTTCAAAAGCACTGGCAGTTAGGGCAATAATTACAGTGCGTAAATTTCTAGTTGTATTTTTTTCCTTGGCTCTAATCTCTTTAGTGGCATCGTAGCCGTTGATTACAGGCATCCGCATATCCATCCAAATTAGGTGAGGTTGCCAGGTTTGCCAAATAGCGATCGCTTCTTGTCCATTAGTCGCAGCCTGAATTTCAAAACCAATGCTACCAAGAAGTTGCACAATCAAATCGCGGTTTTCTTTACGGTCATCTACTACGAGAATACGGTAAGATGCTTGGTCTTCTGCTAGCTTGAGTACGCGTCCCTTATTCAATTTTGGTGCAGCTTTCAAAGCTGCGGCTAAATTCACTTGAATATCAAAGCTAAAAATAGACCCTTGCCCAACGCTACTCGTTAAATAAATATCGCCTCCCAGCAACCGCACAAATTGACGGCTGATAGTCAGTCCGAGTCCAGTTCCCTCCTTAGTTTGAATACCGCTTGTTGTCTGGACAAAAGGCTGAAACAGGTTATTCATTTCTGCTGCCGCTATTCCCCGTCCAGTGTCTTCGACTTCAAAGTGTAGGGATTGGGGATTGGGGATTGGGGATTGGGGATTGGGGACTGGGGATTGGGCAGGGATCAATAGTTCTTCCTCCCCAGCCTCCCCTGCCTCCCCTGCTCTTCTACTTCCCATCCTCACCCGCAACGTTACTCCCCCAGTCTGAGTAAACTTGACGGCGTTACCCAAAAGGTTTATGAGAACTTGGCGGAGTTTACCTTCATCCGTTTGGATGTAACGCGGGAGATTGGGAGCCATTTCAAATTTGAGAAACAATTGCTTTGCCTGTGTCCGCACTTGGAACATCTCTTGCAGTGTTTGCAACAGCAGATATAAATCGAAGTCTTCGGGGTTGAAAATGATTTGTCCAGCTTCAATTTTGGACATTTCCAAGACATCGTTAATCAGGTTAAGCAAGTGTTCTCCACTGCGATTAATGGTAGCTAATGATTCGCGCTGGTTTGAGTTGAGGCTAATGTCTCGCTCCATTAATTGGGAAAAACCTAAAATTGCATTTAGAGGAGTGCGGAGTTCGTGACTCATGTTAGCGAGGAAAGCACTCTTGGCTCGGTTGGCAGTTTCGGCGGCTTCTTTGGCAATTCTCAGCGCTTCTTCTGCCTGGTGTCTAGCTCGACCGATCGCAATTATTTCACCTACCAGTTTCAATAAATTAATATCTTCTTGGTTCCAAGTTTTCGAGTAGTGAATCATCGCTGCACCAACAAACCCAACCACTTTGCCAGCATGAACCATTGGCACAGCTAGTATAGATTGAAACGACATACTTTCAAAAAGTTTTCGCTCAGGTAGATGCGGTGGTAAATCTTCCACAGAAGAGATTTGTCGATGCCTACCACGGAGAATCGGCTCGTAGAAATAGGGGAAAACTTCCACAGGCGAACCTCTGGCAATATCAATTAATGGTGCAACATCTTCACCACACCATTCATGGATCAGGTTGAATTCACTTTTATCCTGGGAGCATTCAAAGATGCAACTGTGTTCGGCATCAATAAATTCAGCGATCGCTCGCAGTGTAAAATTAATTGCTGTTGCTAAATCTTGGTCAATAAATTGCCGAGAAACGCTGCTGATTAAACTTTCGGCTTGAGTTCGACGTTGTAAAGCTGCTTCTGCTTGTTTGCGATCGCTAATATCACGAGCTACGCCGACAATCTGAAAATTACCTTGGGCATCTTGTGTGCGGACTGCATTACTAGTTAGCCAAACCCAGCCCCCACTGCGATGTTTAGCACGGTACTCAGTGCCCGAAATTCCCTCGCCTGTTGCCAGAATACTTTGGGCGACTTCTTGACATTTGGGCACATCGTCGGGATGAGTAAAGAATGCCAAAGTATTACCCTCCATTTCGCTGGGGGCAAATCCGGTAGTCTTCAAGATATTTGGAGAAATATAGTTGAAAATCCCATCAGGACTGATGATAAATAGCACATCGTTGACCTTTTCTACGATAGTGCGAAACTTTAACTCGCTTTCCTGTAAGGCTGCTTCTGCTTGTTTTCGTTCCAATTCGGCACCGGCACGGGCAGCAAAAATTTTCACAATCAGTTCCCGTCCCGGATCGGGCTTCATGGGTTTGACATCGATTACTGCTAGATGTCCGATGATTTCGCCGGATGAACTGGTGAGAGGAACGCCAAAAAAACTCTCGGCATTCATCTTCACTAAATCGGCATCTTCTGGAAAAGTAGTTTGTACTGCTTGCGGGTAATGACACATATTGCCTCGCAAGGTGTGTTCGCAAGGAGTACCCTGTAAATCGTATTCCAAGTTATCGTTAATAGCCCCATTACACCAAAATGCCAAAGTGCGGACTCTCGTTTTTGGCTCGTCATCAAACTCAGTCACTAAGGCATATTGAACCTGCAAGACTTCGGCAAGGTAACGAACGCAAGAATTGAAAAATTCATTGCCTGTTTTCGCGGCTGTACCCTCAACAATTAAGCGTAAAGCTTGTTCTTGCTGTTTGCGTTGGCTAATATCTGTAAAAACAGAATCCAAACAGGATTCTTCGGCGTTGAGACGAAGTGATAACAGTACCCAAACAACAAATCCATCCAAGCGTCGCAGTGCTACTTCATAATTGCGAACTTCGCCGGACTCTTCTAACTCTGCTAACATTTGCACCCGATCTTCTGGATTGACATATAAATCAGTTGTGAAATACTTGCCAATTAAGCCAGCAGCAGAGGTAAAACCTAATATCTCAGCACTACGTTGATTAGCATCGATAATCAATCCATCTTTTTGGCAAGTGCGAAAAATCCCCACTTGGGAGTTTTCAAAGATGTTGCGGTATTTCATTTCACTACGACGCAAGGCTTCTTCTGCTTGCTTGCGTTCTGTGATGTCGCGTCCCACGCCGGCGATCGCAATTTCACCGCTAGGAGTATTAATTGTGGAAGTGTTAAAGTTGAACCATCGCCAGCTACCATCTTGGTGTCGCAATCGCACTTCTATATCAGTCAGCTTTTCACCAGTTATCGCTTTTTGTAAAGCACTGGCACTAGTTGCTAAGTCTTCCGGTTTGGTAAACTCTACTACAGAATGACCTTCGATTTCCTCTAGGCTGTAGCCCATGATTGCAGTCACATTCGGCGAGTGATAAGTAAAAATTCCCTCTGGCGAGAGGACAAATATCAGATCGTTGGCATTTTCCACAATGCTACGGAATTTTAACTCGCTTTCCTGGAGGGCTGCTTCGGCGCGTTTGCGTTCTGTGGCATCAGTGCCGACTGAAAGAATTTCGATTAAGTTTCCTTGGGCATCTAAAATGGGTTTATTCGCCCAGACAATCCAGACGCGATCGCCATTTTTGCATGAGTTTTCGTTTTCGTTAAATAGATAATTTTCTGGCTGCTGACAAATATCAACCATTAATGTCTGCAAATCGCGCCCAGAAGTTTCGGTTTCTGGAACGATTGTACCGATAACATTGCTTCCGATAATCTCATCTACATCGAAACCAAAAAGCCTTTGACCGTAGTCATTTAAAAATATAATGTCACCATTGCCATCCCAACGCAGAATGATACAGTTGGCTGTTTGCACCAAATCGCGGTACTGAGCTTCGCTTTGACGTAACGCTTCTTCGGTGCGTTTGCGAGCCGTAATATCCCGCACTATTGCTAAGATGTGTCGCTTGCCATTATAAATGCAAGTCGTTCCTTTGACTTCCACATCTATTAAACTGCCATCTTTGCAGATATCAACTGCTTGTCCATAAAATTGCTCGCCACATCGGGTTTTCTCGACAAACTCTAGAAAAACAGAATGGGAGTCTGGGTGAATATAACTAGATGGATGTAAAGTGAGAAATTCTTCATAAGAGTAACCGTGCATCTGACAAGCCGCCGGATTAACTTCGGTGACTTTTTCAGTCTCTATTTCAGTAATAAATAGTCCATCATTAATTGCTTCAAAAATACTGCGGTATTGTAATTCGCTTTGTCGCAGCGCTGCTTCAGCCCTTTGGCGCTGGGTGATGTCGCGGAAACTCCACACTCTACCAATAATTTGTTCGCCGATGCGCTGAGGACAAGAGTAGCGCTCAAATACTCTGCCATCTTCTAGTTCTAACCAGTCGTAACTAACTAATTCCGGCTGTGAATATGATTCTCGGACTCGTTGCAAAAATTCATCAGGGTCTTTTAATTGGTTTGCCAGATACGCTAGTCGCAGAGTACGATCTGGTTCCGTCAAAAGTTCTGGTGGAATTGACCACATTTCTAAGAACTTTTGGTTATAACTAGCGATTTTACTTGAGCTATCGACTACTAATATACCATCTTGAATCGATTCAAAGATAGCGCTTAATAAAGATAGAGAATTTTCTAAAGCTACTTGGGTTTGTTTGCGTTCGCTCAAATCCCGCCCTAAAACCACCAGAGCTTTGCGTCTACCATCCTGGTGAAATAGGGGAGCTTTAATCATATCTAAACTGCTCACTGTCCCATCAGGGCGAGGAACAGCTTCTTCTACCCGATGCACACATCCCAATTGCCAAGCTCGTTCATCTGTTTTGTTGCAGTTGAGCAAAGCATCATGATAAAAATTGCTAAATTCTGCTAGTTCTGAGTCTGTTTTGCCTTGATAATCAACGCCTTGTAGCTCTAAAAATTCTAGGTTAGCTTGGTTTGACAGCAACCATTTGCCCTCACCGTCTTTCAAACAGATAATATCGGGTGTAGCGTTAATTAATGTCTGCAATCGCTCCTCAATTTCTTGTAAGGATTCTTGAGTTCGTTGCGTCAATGTGATATCCCGAATCACCAGTATTGCACAGCGATCGCCAGTCATTCCGGTAGAGCTACCAGAAATTTGTAATGTTATTTGCTCATCTTGCTGTAACTGATAATTTGCTGTTTCATACTCCCCATTGAGTATCTGCACATCAGGATAGCAGGATAAAGCAACTGGTTGTCCTAATTGTGTCAGGGGTAGCAAGTCAGTTAACTTTGCACCGCAGACAGTACCGTGAGGTTGGTTTACTAGAGACTCAAAGCGAGAATTGCACCATTGAATCAGTCGGTCTTCTCCTACCCAGACTACAGCATCAGCGATCGCACCCAGTGTTACTTCCATCTTGTTCACAGTGGCTTGCAATTGCTTTACCTGCTCTAGCTGTTGTGTACTCATCAACAATTCCTCTTAAATAACTCGTAATTCGTAATTATTGTGAATTAGGTACTGTACAAATTAATAATAATGTGCTAATAGAAGTACCAATAAATCTGTATAGTGATTGTATCGTTAGTCCATGACTGAAATATTTGACTACAGCAAAACTACATATTATATTATCTTCAAAATTTTATCTAAGTAGGGATAAGTCTTGGCAAGGCCCAACGCCGAAATAACAAATGCATCCGCCGAAATAAATAAAACCCTTGGAGTATGGTAATTACGAATTCCGCCCAGCAGCAGCTTGGTATAAAGATTGTATCGTCAGCCCATCATTGGGGTATTCGACTACAGTGAAATTACATATTACCTGGAAGCGATCGCCTTTGAAGGCTGTGAATATTTGCTGGCGGAGGGTAGTTAAAATCTCACTGAGGCGATGGTTTACTTCTGTTTTTGTTAACCCAGAAACTCCCACAACAAATTCACCATTACCCCAATAACCTAGTACTTCACCACTGCAAAATGCCGATTGGAATAAACGACTCCATCTTTGCAATACTTGATTTCCAGCCTGATGACCATACTTAATATTAATTTGACGCAAATCAGTCACGCTTAAGATTGCCAAACAAACAGATTGCTGATTTTTCTCAGCTTGAGCAATTAGGTGCTGCAAGTCGCGGTTAGACTGAAACTGATTTGTTAACCCAGTTAAGGAATCTTTAGTAGAAAGCGATTGTAGTAAACGACTGCGTTCTAAGCGATGGGTAATGCGCGCCAACAGTTCTGCACCGACAACAGGTTTAATCACATAATCATCTCCCCCAACCGCAAACACTTGCTGCACAGTTTCCATTTCTCGGTGAGCAGTCAGAAACACAATCGGTAATTCCTGCCATTGGGGATCGGTACGAACTGCTCGGCAAAGTTCGATACCATTTATATGAGGCATTTCCACATCCAAAATCAACAAATCCGGTTTAGTAGATTGCAATACTTCCCAGAAACGTAGCGGATTTTCTAATCCTGTCATCCGCATACCCCACGGTTCTAACATTGGGCGCAGTGCTGCTAAAATCAGCGGGTCGTCATCTACTGCCAGTATATTGACCCGCAAAGAACGAGTACGTTGTAATATTTGGGACGAAACATCCCAAACTTGAGCAGCTGTTACAGGTTTGACCAAAAACCCCCGCGCCCCATATTGAGCAAAAGTTACGCGTTCTACTAACTCATCAGTTGCAGCCAGCACCAGAACGGGTACGGGTGGGGTACGCGTTGCTAAGTCCGAAAGAAGTGCTAAACTTTCTTTACGCCAGCCGATATCATCTATATTTAGCACTACTAAATCTGGTGATGTGGTTTGGAGAAAGTTTTTTGCATCCTCTAAGTTGCTAATTTGCTGCCAGCATATTCCCATGCACTCAACCAGTTGTTGCAACTGAGAACCTAGTTGCAGATTCGGGTCAATTAATATCAATCGGGTACTAATTTCTGGTGCGATCGCACTAGAAGTTTGATAATCTACATTCTGCCCCATCAGGTTGATGATGTTACCCAAACCTTCAATCAGCCCCAGCAATTGCCGCTTTTCACTTACTGACAAATCACCATCTTTACCTAAAATCTGTTCAATTTGCCGCGCTAGCAGAGTACCATTGTCTTGCTCAAACATTCCCAAGACACCAGCTAGTTTGTGCGCCTCTCGTTCTCCCGATTTACGTAACTCCCCAGTCAGCGTTTTACCAGATAATGCAGTTGCCAATTCTTGCAGTACCGTCAACCGCTGCACCATCAACCCTTCGTATTGTTTCCACAAGCCACCCATCGCTTGCTGAAACTGCTCCTCAACTTGAGGACTTGCAACTTGGGATTTTTCTTTCCCCCCCTGCTTCCCCTGCTCCCCTTGCCTCCCCTGCTCTCTTCCAGGATTCAGCCGATATCCCAAACCATAAACATTTTCAATCCAATCTACTGCTCCGCCTGCTTTCAACTTTTGTCGTAAGTATTTGATGTGAGATTTTACAGTTTCCTCTTGGGGTGGGTCGTCAAAAGTCCACAAATGCTCAATGATATCCCCCCGACTAAAAACACGCGATGGATTCCGTAAAAATAGCTCCAGCAAACTATATTCTTTGGCTGTTAATTCCAGGAGTTTGTTGTTATATGTGACTTCGCAACTACTGGGATCTAGTCGTAGCGCGCCTACTTCCAGTATAGGAGTACAGGGGCGATCGCCTCGACGGATCAGCGCTCGTATCCGTGCTTGCAGTTCTTCCAAATCTAAAGGTTTGATCAGATAATCGTCTGCACCTGCATCAAGTCCCTGAATTCGCTCTTTACTACCATCTCTCGCCGTCATCAAGAGAATCGGAGTGAAGCAGCCACCAGAACGCAATCGCTGACACAATGTAATCCCGTCTAGTTTTGGTAATCCTACATCTATTAATAACAGGTCATAGTTCGTACTTTGCGTGTATTCCCAACCCATTTGTCCATCTTGTACGACATCAACAACATAGTGTTGCTTAGTCAGAGACTTCAACAAGACACTTGCTAAAATTTCTTCATCTTCGATTAGCAAGATTCTCATACACCCGTCCAAAATATAATTTGCTACTTTACCCAAAAAAATAGTACATTAGGTAGTTATTTTTCTACAAGGAAAAAATAAAATAATTTAGCAAGTCTTCTTATTTCGGTTACATTGAATTCACCTTATACTTAACCTGACTTTTCACAGGATCTGGAAAACCTCACTTCCATTCCTCTCTCCTACAAAAAGAGAGGCTTTGAATTCTCCCCCTTCCCTGGTAGGGAAGGGGGTTGGGGGGTTAGGTTTCGCGTTGGTTTTTCCACATAGCGTGAAAAGTCAGATACTTAACTCCTAACTCCTAACTCTTAACTCCTCGCTTTAAAAAATGGTTCCTTCCAAACGAGTTTATTTATTATTAGTTTTGGGTATAGCGATCGCCCCGATCCTATCCTTATTTATCAGCATTAGAGCAACCATCGCCATAACTGTGCTATTTGATGCCATCATTCTCGGACTGATGGTTGCAGATGGTTTGCGAGTGCGGCGTTCTCGCGTGCAAATTACCCGCGAATTACCGTCACGATTATCTATTGGGCGAGATAATCCTGTAGTGCTAAAGGTGACATCACAAAATACCGACGCTCAAATTGAAATCCGCGACTATTACCCAACAGGATTTGGCGTGTCTGCACCTGCACTGGGCGCCATTGTTCCCAGTAACAGCACTGAAGAATTAACGTATACCGTCCACCCAACACAGCGAGGAGAGTTTCCTTGGGGAAATATTCAAGTCCGACAGTTGGGGCTTTGGGGACTAGCTTGGGATGATTGGCAAATTCCCCAAAGTCTGCCTGTGAAAGTTTATCCTGATTTAGTGGGATTGCGATCGCTCACCATTCGTCTGACACTGCAATCATCAGGATCGATGCGCCAATCTCGCAAAACTGGTATTGGTACAGAGTTTGCCGAATTACGAAACTATCGCACAGGTGACGATTTGCGGTTTATTGATTGGAAAGCTACCGCTCGTCGGGTTGGCGCTTATGGTAATGCCATGCCACTAGTGAGGGTTCTAGAACCAGAACAGGAACAAACATTACTGATATTACTCGATCGCGGTCGGCTGATGACGGCAAAGGTGCAGAATTTGCAGCGATTTGACTGGGGATTGAATGCAACTTTATCCTTAGCTTTGGCAGGTTTGCATCGAGGCGATCGCGTGGGTGTTGGTGTATTTGACCGCCAAATGCATACGTGGATTCCCCCAGAACGCGGTCAACATCATTTGAATCAGTTAATTGATCGTTTAACTCCACTTCAACCAGTGTTATTTGAATCTGATTATTTGGGGGCGGTAACAAATGTTGTGCAGCGACAAACTCGGAGGGCGCTGGTAGTAGTGATTACCGATTTAGTTGATATCACTGCCTCTACAGAACTCCTAGCTGCACTCTCCAAACTAGCACCCCGCTACCTTCCATTTTGCGTGACTTTGCGAGATCCACAAGTCGATCGTCTAGCACACACCTTCACAGATGAGGTTGCAGGTGCTTATACCCGTGCAGTAGCACTAGATTTATTAATGCAACGACAAGTAGCTTATGCCCAACTGAAACAAAAAGGTGTATTAGTTCTAGATGCACCAGCAAATCAAATTGCCGATCGGTTAGTTGAGCGATATCTGCAACTAAAAGCGCGAAATCAACTTTAGTAATTGTCACTCTAACTTGTGCATTTTTATGCAATTATTTAGCGGAGGTATAAACTTTGCTTAAAATTATCCAGATAGAGACTAGACCTCTTGCAAAAGTTACTTTTGCAAGAGGGGGGAAAGGGACTCATGTTAAAGGGACTCATGGTTTTTATGAGTCGCTTTACCCCTTACCCTTTTCCCCACTTCTGCAAGATGACTCTTGTGAGACGCGATTAATCGCGTCTTTGTGTAATAAATTAGATTTTTCAAACAGCCTCTGAGTTAAGAGCGTTTAAAATTACTGGTGCTGAAACTACACCCTTTGCCTCTAACGCAGCCGCAACCCGTAAAATTAACGCTTCATTATATGGTGCTGCAATCAATTGCACACCTAAAGGTAATGTATTTTGGCACTGAATTGGTACTGATAAAACGGGTAAACCAATAAAAGATAATGGTTGAGTAAATAGCCCTAAATGAGGACGGACAAGAATTTCTTCGCCATCCAAAATTATGGTTTGTTGACCAATTAATGGTGCAGAAATTGGTGTAGTTGGGGCAAGAATTACATCGACATTTTGAAAAACTTCTCGAACGCGATCGCGATACCATCTTCTAAACCGTTGTGCTTGAAGATACCAGCTACTAGGAATTAACGCCCCAGCCAAAAAGCGATCGCGTGTAGCGAAATCAAAATCTTCAGGATGCAATCGCAATTTTTCCAAACGCAGATTTGCACCCTCGCTAGCTGTGATTACAAAAGCTGCTGCACGGGCGCGGTGTGCTTCTGGTATGATTACGTATTTAGTAACTTCTATTGCATCAGCTACTTTTTGCACTGCTGCTAAAGCTGCCGGTTCTGCACCTTTGGTAAAATAATCAGCTGCGATCGCAATTCTGATATCAGAAATATCTTGTTTGAGTTGCGGTAAACATAATTCAGGTAGACGCTTTGTACAAATGGGATCGCGATCGTCTTTTCCCTGAAGCACATCAAACACCGTAGCGATATCCTGCACCGAACGCGCAAAAGGGCCAATGTGGTCAAAACTGCTAGAAAATAAAGCTACCCCAGCACGAGATAATCTTCCATAAGTTGGCTTGAAACCAAAAACACCACACAACGCCGCCGGAACGCGAATTGAACCATTAGTATCAGAACCCAATGTCAGCGGTACTAACCCCGCCGCAACCGCCGCCGCCGAACCACCCGATGAACCACCAGCAACTCGCTGTAAATCATGGGGGTTGTGAGTAGCACCGTAATGGGAGTTTTCTGTTACAAACCCATAAGCATACTCATCCATATTCAAAGCACCAAGCAAAACAGCACCCGCTTGCTTCAACTTTGCTACTGCGGTTGCATCTTGAGTAGCTTCTGGGTTTACTGCATTGATTTTCGATCCTGCTAGAGTCGTAAAACCAGCGATATCGAAGAGATTTTTCACCGCAAAAGGCACACCAGCAAGCACTCCAGGATGATTACCTTGGGCAATTTCCCTGTCAATCAGTGCTGCATCTGTTAAAGCTGTCTCAGCAGTTATAGTGGTAAAACAGTTGAATAGATGATTGTGCGTTGCTATTCGTGCTAACGCAGCTTTCGTAACCTCCACAGCGCTAGTTTTACCTTTGCGTACAGCAGTTGATATTGTTATGGCATCGGCTGAATCAAAATTCATGCTGAAATATTAAGAGATAGCGCGTTTAGCTTTTTGAGTAATAGCACTCAGCAATAGTTTTTGCTTCATTAAAACATCAACATAGCTATTCTTGAAGCAATTATGGTTCAAAAACTGGTGCAACTTCAATTTCCTCTGGTAAAGGGAAAGAATTTACCAGATTAGCGATCGCCCTAATTCTCTCAAAATTTGCCACCACACCATCTCGATACTCATCTTTTAACTGCAAATCCAACAAAAACCCCATTTGATCTACATATTCACTCACATCAAACTCTTCTCTTCTCATCTTTTTTCCTTTGCGGTAGCCTGCGGCAAGCCAAAGCGTTTACGTTATCTTAAACTTATAATTTCTTGCGACAACAGCGATACCCAGATAGTGACATACAATTTTGTCGGGAATGCAACGTCATTAATTTGGATTAATTTGGTTTTCCATAGTAGATTCCTTTACCGTCGGTGCCAATGAAGACTAGCCCAAATTGCTGTCTGCTAGCTTCCATCACGTTCGGGACATTGCCGATGGGATATAGAGGATTAGAGATGTTTGTCCATGTTTGCCCTCTATCCAAAGAACGGAAAATTCCTTTTCCCATACCAATGATTTTGCCATATAAATATAGTGCAGGAATTGTACTTCCTATTTGTGGTTTGCCAAAGGCAAATAAATAAGCTTTCTCCACACCAGCTATTTTGTCAAACTTCGTACCACCGTTTGTTGAACGATAAAGCCCATTTGAATTGAGACTTATCCAAACTTCGTTACTCACCCCCGGAACTGTTTTGAGCATAGACCAATCTTCGCTAGGAAGTGTTGAGTTGACAATACTGAAGTATGCAGCTCCATCCTTACTGCGGTAGACTTTGCCATCGTTGTAGTAGTAAAAAATATTGCCATTTACTTTGTCTGATGCCAATGGTTGACCCCAGTACCACGGCCCCTTGGGCCCGTTGGGTAAACCTGATACTCCACTCCAAGTAGCTCCACCGTTAGTTGTGCGTATAGGTTGTTTCTCGCTGGCGATCGCTACAAACAAACTTGGATTAGTTGCAGACATAGCTACCCGTAGTGGCATAATGTTCTGCGGAAAAGAAGAAAAGTTCTTCCAGGTATGTCCGCCATCTGTGGAAGTTCCTCCTGTAAAAGTATTGAACCCTCGATGTCCGCCAACGCGTACCATACGTAAAGGATCTTTTTCACTGTAGGCAATACTGTATGTTTCTTGATACCAAGGGCCGTTACTACCACCCAATTGAGTAGATGGGTAAGTATCTAATTTCTGGCCGTGGTTAAAGCCTTCTACATCAGCCACACCGCTTAACAATAGTGAGCCTTTTGGAGGTGAGATGAGTTCAAAAGCTACTGTTTCCTCATGTCCTTTTTCATAGTTAGACCACATAGGCTTGTTAGCATTGATATTGTCTGCCTGCCAGGTTCCGAACCAGTCTGTTAACCAAACTTTGCCAGCAATATTTGGGTCAAATTCAATCGCTGAGGCCGCAGAAGCAAAATACCAGTTTGGCCACCAAGGTACTTGAGGATTCAATGAATGGCTTTTCTGTTGCCATGTAGTTCCACCATCGGTAGATTGAAAGACTCTAGAGTAATTAGTAGTTTCATGGTATTGGTCATAAGTAACTAAAACGTGATTAGAGTTATTGGGATCTACAGAAAGCCCATTAAATGAAATAGTTTTGATGTTAGTTGGCGTAATATTGCTCCAAGCCCCATTTGCATATTTGCTAACTCCTGAAGTGTGCGTTACATACAGTACTCCATTGCTATTAAGCACCATTCGATTTACTTTTGATGGGCTTCCGGCTATTCTGCTCCAGGTAACACCTGTATCGGTAGACTTATATATTCCGTCTCCATAGGCATTTGCATAAACCAAGCCAGCATTCTTTTTGCTAAACAAAATTCCTGTAATACCAATGGATGCATTAGGTTTTCCAGAGAAAGAACTTACTTTTTTCCATGTTTGACCAGCATTCGCCGACTTCCATAGCCCATCCAAACGCGAACCAAAGAAGATGATATTAGGATTAAATGGATTAACTCCCAGCCTTTCCCCCGTCCATCGCTTAGTTTCGTTGCCACCCATTGGCAAATCTATGTTCAGTTTGTTCCAGGTTTGACCTTTATTGGTCGATTTGAAGATTGTTCCTAAGCCAGCCTTAGTATATTTGCCTGCTGCAATATAGACAACATTTGGATTGTTAGGGTCAAGCGCTAATCCTTCTCCGCCATAGTAGTTACTTTTATCAGACCCAAAGTGATCTATTAATGGAATCCATCTTTTCTCTAACGAATTCCAACGATAGAAGCCACCTATATCGGTTCTAATGTAGGCTAAATTCTTCTCTAAAGGATGCAGATAAATATTAGTAACATAGCCTCCTCCTCCTATAGAGACTTGATTCCATTGATACTCAGATGTAGTACTACTGCGACTAGGTTCAACAGTTGTAAGTGCTACAGTCGTGGCTAGAGCGAGCATAGAAAAGCGGATTATTTTCCTTAAAGGAATATGGAAAAAGCGAATGCTCATATAGTCTCATTGGTAAAGGAATCAATTTAGAGATAATACTTAGTAAATTAAACTAAGCAGTATAAAATTAAGTGAAAATGCGGTATGCATTCTCCCTTTAGTTAGAAAATGACGTAATGATTGCTAATAGATGATTGTTGATATAAACGTTTTGGCAAAATAAAAATACTTTGTCAATATTTTTATGAAATTTATGTATAATTTGTTATAACTACTTAGAATTTTATCTAATTTAATACGAAGGTTTTTACTGTCACTTATTAGTATAAAAAGGTACTAAAAATTATTTTGTATTTACACCATAAGAATAAGTTTCCTTGGTTATTACAGCACCGACATTGATTTGGGATGAAAATGAAATCAGACGACTTGCATCAAAATATTTAGAAGTTCGCGTAAAGGCACAAAAAAGACCCTAAAAGATGGCTCTTGCCAGTTATAGAAAATCTTACATTCTTCCAGCAATTTAATTAAGTATTTTTTGAAAGATGAAAAATCCCTCTAAAGTCAGAGATATATTCTGTGCTGTGGTAGAGGATTTTTTGATTCTACTTCAGTATCTTAGTATATGAACAAATTTTCCTGCTATTTACTCAACTGAGTCTCTTTAGCTAGAGAGATAAACAGTTTTAAAAATGATATCTACAGCAGATAAATAATCTAGAATAACAATAAAAAACATGAATGATAAAAACAAAACTGAGACTAATAATAATTTAAGTCGGGATATAAAAATGGATGAAACTAATATAAATTCATTATCTAATGAACCTCAAAAGTCAACGAAAACAATTAATGTAGATGGTCATCGTCCAGTCGATCCAAGTAACATTCAGATTAAAAAAACAATTGATATAGATGGTCAACGCCCAATTGCAAAAGATAAAAATTATAGCGATCAAACAATTGACATAGACGGTCAACGCCCGATCGCTAAGAGTAATTTTGAAGGACATGAGATACTACCTGTAGACGGTGAGCGTCCAATTGACCCTAGTAATTTTGAAGTTGAGGAAATTCTTGACATAGATGGTCAACGTCCGATCGCTAAGAGTAAATTTAAAGCTAAAGATACTATAGAGATAGATGGTAGCCGCCCGATAGCTTCAAATAACCAATAGCTTTAAATAACACTGTTGATTCGTAAATACCAACAGAATATGTAGACTAAAATCACAACCTTTCTTGACCAAAAGCATGGGATAATTAGACGTGACTTAAAAATAGGGACTGGGAACTTGGGAACTGGGGACTGGGGACTGGGGACTGGAAACTGGCGAAGAGATATTTTTATTGTTCCTTGTAAGTTCCACTCATGGAGTCTCTTACAAAAGTGACTTTTGCTTTCCGGTTGGGGAAAGGGACTCATGTTAAAGGGTAAGAGGAAATTCCATCCCTTTCCCCTTTACCCCTTACCCTTTGCCCTACAAATGCCAAAAAGTCTATTTTTTATTTATGCTTGCTGTAGTGATTTTCGGTCTGACTATAACAATAAATCCAAGCAAAGTAAAAACTAACATCTGCCAAGTCACCAAATCCCAGCCCCCAAAATCCCAGCATAATAGACCAATACTAGTACCGACAGCACCACCGATAAAATAGGTAGTCATGTACACTGTATTGATGCGACTGTTCGATTGAGCATCAAGAGTGTATATTCTTGCCACATTGGTGACTTGAATTGCTTGTACGCCTACATCTAGTAACAATACAGCAACAGCGATCGCCAGCGCTGAATTAGAAGCAATTTTAGCAATTACTAAACTTGCAATCACCAGAGATACAGATATAGTTAAGGAACGTTGGGAATTACCTTTATCGGCTAATTTACCAAAAATTGGTGCCATTAATGCACCTGCGATCGCCACAAAGCCATACATCCCAATTGTGTCAGATTGAAAATTAAAAGGTGCTCCGCTTAAATGGAAAGTCAACGTTGTCCAAAATGAGCAAAAGACACCAAACATTAATCCTCCAATTAAAGATGCTTCTCTCAATAAAGAAAAACGTTTTAATTGTTGAAGCGTTGATTTTAATAAATCAAAATAATTACCAGTGTATTCATTATTCACATTAGGTAAATAAATTTTTAGCAAGACAGTAACAATTAAAATCATTACTCCTGAAAATCCATATACATAACGCCAACTCAAGCTTTCAGCAATATATCCACTAAAAACCCTTGCTCCTAAAACTCCAATCAATATACCAGTAAAAATACTGCCGACAGTTTGTCCTGTAGTTACTCTATCTATACTTGCTGCTAAAGGCAGAATAACCTGAGCGGAGACTGTTGTAATTCCAATTGCTATGCTCAATATCCAAACTTGGACGATATTTTGTGAAAACGTCATGGCTATCAACAAACAAAACAAACATATAAGTAAGGAAAGAATTAATGTTTTTTTGTTGATTTTATCGCCCAAGGGGATTAAAAAGAAAAGCCCAAAACCGTAACCAACTTGCGAAAGCACAGATATGCTACCCGCTTCACTTTCGCTAACTTGAAAAGAAGATGCAATATCTTTGAGAATTGGCTGATTATAATAAACGTTAGCAACACACACACCAGATGCGATCGCCATAATCAGTACTTGAAATTTAGTTAATCCGTTATTTGAGATTTGTTTGTTCATTCAACCTAATTCACTATAATTTAGTTGCTTGAGGACTCTTGCCTTTAACTGCATCTGTGTTTATCAAAACAGAATTCTGACTCCTGTTAGCGGATAGCTAAGGTTTAGCCCATTCTGACTCCTGACTTCTTCAATAGTTATTAGTTTTCCTGGTGCTAAACCGCCAAGTTAGGATGATTGCAGCGCTGGCTAAACCAATAGCCAATCCCCACCAAAGACCAATAGCTCCAGACCCCAACGAGATCCCAAAAGTATAACCAGTGAATAAACCAACACACCAATAAGCAAAAAAGCCAATCAACATCGGGATTCGGGTGTCTTTGAGTCCGCGTAATGCTCCTGCGGCAGTAACTTGCACGCCGTCAACTATTTGAAAAATGGCCGCGACTGCTAGCAATTTCACCGCGAGGGCAACCACATCTGCATTGTTCTGATTGTTGATGTCAATATAAAGAGAAATAATCGACTTTGGTACTAGCCAAAATGCAAGGGCTACTACACCCATAGCTAAAGCTGCAATGGCAATGCCTACATATCCAGCTAGACGAGTGCCAACTAAGTCATTCTGTCCGGCTAACTGTCCAACACGAACTGTTGTTGCTAGAGAAATGCCTACTGCCATCTGGAATGACATCGAAATTGTTTGTAAAGCAATTTGATGAGCAGCCAGGGCATTGGTTCCCAATTGTCCAATCAACAAAGTGACAACGGTGAATAGTCCGCCTTCGACCGCAATCAGCCCCCCGATGGGCAATCCAACTTGAAAAATCTCGCCAACGATCCGGCGATGCTCTAGAGGAAAAGCTTCTTGAGACGAAGGTCGAAAAATACCGTAAACTGCAAAGCGAGGCTGATTGTATATATAAACTGCCAAAGTAATAAACATACTCCAAAGTGAAAGCGTGCTTGCCCAACCAATACCAGCTAAACCCAGCGCCGGGAATCCTAGTTTGCCAAACATCAGCACATAGTTAGCTGTAATGTTGAACAGAGTACCCAAGACCACTGTCACTATGATTAATTGCGGTTGCAATAGAGCAGAAAGAAAACTTTTAAGTACTGCAAAGCCCAAACCAGGAATAAAACCCAGTGCGATCGCTCTTAAAAAAATCTCTGTTAGTGCTACTGTGTTAGCATCCTGTCCTAGTAAAAGTAGTAAAGCACCTCCATTGTAAAGCAGCAATGTAATTGGTATTCCTAGCACCAGAGATATCCCTAGTCCAAGCCGGACAATTGTGCCAACTTTTTCTTTATTTCCGGCTCCGTATGCTTGGGCAGCTAACGGACTGACAGCAGAAACGATACCACTAAAAATCAACAGAGAAAAAGTAAAGATAATAGTTCCCAAACCTCCAGATGCAATGGTTTGACTTCCCAACCAGCCCATCATGACCGTATCGACAAAACCAGTTGCAGATTGAGCCACTTGTGCCGCTGCCAAAGGTACGGCTAACATGAGACATTTTTTAACTTCAGAAAACATATACAACTGATAACCCGATGTGAAGAACAAAGGGTTTTTTCAAAATTTAAACCCATGTTCAGGAGATATTGCTCCTGGGAACTTGAATCTATCTTAATAGAGTCAGAGGATTACCGTCACAGTGGTTAGCAGAGCGTTCGGCAGGAAAGATTTAACAAAAGATGAATTGCAAGCAGGTAACGACTAAATTTTCCGTATAGACCATCATTAGTCCAGAAGTGTTTCTAAGGACAAAGGACTTTTGACTAAGGACAACCCTCACTAGTTAATATGCAATTTTCTTTGCGTAATACCTTACCAGCTTTGAGTGTCACAAATAATTTCAATGTTTTGGCAATCATCTTGAAGCTACGTTAAAGTAAGCAGTTGGAGTTAAGAATGGATTTATATGCGCTTACCAATTGCAATTAGTGCTGTTTTAGTGGCATCTTTAGGTTTTAGTGCACCTGTAATATCTCAACCTCCTCCTATACAGGTAGCCACAACCCCCGCGCCTAGTAGTTTAAACTTAGAACAATTTAAGATTAATTACCGATTATGGAAACGGCAAAAAATCTCTAACTATCACTATGAATTCACTAGAAGTTGCAATTGTTTACCTAAAGCCACAGAACCAGTGATTATTAAAGTACGTAATCGAGTCACAAGTTCTATTACTTATAAAGCAACTCAAAAGCCGGCTGAGGCAGAGTTGTTTAAACAATATAATACAATTCCTAAACTCTTTGATATCATTAGGGATGCGCTGATTCGTAAAGCAGCAAACTTGACTGTACAATACGATCCAACACTTGGTTATCCAACTCAAATTAACATTGATTATAATAGCCAGATCGCTGATGATGAAATATTTTTGACAATTAGCAATCTGCAAAAAACTAATTAACTATAGCTAAGGAGAGCATTAGACTTCTTGGCATTTGTGGGGGATAAGGGGCGGGGGTCAAGGGGAAAGGAATAGAATTAATTTCCATTTACCCTTTAACCTTTAACCTTTCTCCGACATCTTGCAAAATTTACTTTTGCAAGATGTCTATTGACGATCCGAACAGCGTATTTATGACGTTAGCTCTATAAAGGTTTAGGATAGCGAATGCACTGTTGGGCTGAAGCATTTAAAGTCTTTCAATAACACCATCGCCACTCATCATTCTTGCGACTTCATCCATAATTTCTTTACTCGTATAGTCTGGCTTAGATGGATCTATTGGTTTTAACGGACGAAAAATAGCTAGCTGAGATTTTGGAGTCAGCATTTGTTGTAATTCGCTTTCACGTATACCAATTTTTTCTTCAAACATCAGTTCAGCACCATGTTCTAATTCATCATGAATTACATCAAGATGCCGTAAGCCTCTATAAGTAAAAATTACAGTTTGATTTTTGGGGTTGAGATATGTGTCGTTACTCTGATAACCAAGTTCTTCGGCTTTCTCAAAAGCATCTTCTGGTGAAGAAGCACGGACAAGAACAATATTTACATGAATAACATTATGTGGATTTCCCTCAACGTTACACTCGATTACCAATTCAGCGATATACCACTCTGCATCCTTTGGAATGTATGTCATTGCTTATAAAAATTAAAACTTTTACTAATAATGCTCAAGCAACTATATTAAGCGATACAACATTGTACTTTATCTGAATGGGAACTGCTATATGTACTTGCAATTACATTTGCGTTCCTCAAGTTTGTGAATTTTGAACTATATAATTACTAAACTTAAGTATTAAATAAAATTATTACCAATAGTTTAGGAAAAGCAAAGACGTGAACCGTTTCAAAAAGCTATCCTCAATTGTGTTCCTGTTATTAGCCTTCATTTATCCACCTACTTTGGTTGAAGCCAAAGAGAACACTCTCAACAATATTTTCAATGAACAGAGTATCGATGCACAGACAAAATTAGTTGGAGAGCAAAGTGAAGAGTTTTTGTTAGCTCACCGACGGACTCGACGACGTTATCATAGACGGCAACGGACTGGAAACTATTACTATCAACGCCAATGGAATCGACGACATTATTATAGACGGCACTATCGCTCTATACGTTATCACGGACAACGATATCGTCATGGAGAATGGGAACTTGTGCGCGATCGCCACGGACGATTAATGTATGATTGGCAGCGTTAATAGTAAATTTAAACTCAATTTTTCTAGAGAATCTTTATGCGTAAATCCTAACGCAAAACCCAAAAACTTTACTCAGTTTTGAATCGTTTCACGGGTTGGCGGAATATCTGTGATGTTAATAAACTTATGATCAATGTTGTTCTATCTGATGCGATAAATGATTACAAAGACGCGATAAATCGCCGTCTCTACAAAAGAATTATTATTGTCGAAACGGCGATTCATCATGTCTCTTACTTTAACCGAACAGTATTGAGAGTTGGCTAATAGCCTATATACCTAGAATTTCACCCCTAAATCACAGAGGACAACTTGAACACAATATTTTTGAAGCGAGAATAGTTCTCCAATAATTCTAAGTATAAAACATTATAAATAACTGTACCCCTACTGCACATATCTATCTTTAGGCATATAAAAATTTCATTCTGATTTCATTTTTTTAGTAAAAGCTATGAATAGGGTGAACGGTAAGACATTTTAGACATTTATATACCTTCATTGATGACAAGCGATCGCTAAAAATATGTTAGTCAAGGGTAAAATTCTCTGGTTGAGGCTTTGGCGTCAGTTGCTTCGACCCAAACGGTTGGCTTTTGTGGAAGCTTGCCTGATTGGTCTAGTTTCTGGGTTAGCGGCAGTTCTATTAGGACAGGCAGTGGATTGGGCAGGTGCATTGCGAGTGCATCTTTCTTACCTTTTACCTGCCTACTTGGTGCTACCAGGTGTTGGATTAATAGGGGGATTTTTAGCTGGTTGGCTAGTAGAGCGCTTCGCACCGGAAGCATCAGGTAGTGGGATGTCTGAAGTCAAAGCCGTATTGGCTCGCGTGCCAATGCCATTAAATCTACGGATTGCTTTGGTTAAGTTAATCGGCGCTACATTAGTGTTGGGTTCGGGAATGCCTTTAGGACGGGAAGGGCCGACTGTGCAAATTGGGGCAGCCTTGGCAAATCAACTTAGTAACTGGGCACCGACTTCACCAGAGCATCGTCGCCAACTCATCGCTGCCGGAGCCGGGGCTGGGTTAGCTGCGGCTTTTAATGCACCGATTGCAGGTGTGCTTTTTGTAGTAGAAGAATTACTCCAAGATGTATCAGGTATTACTCTTGGTACTGCAATTTTGGCTTCTTTCATCGCTTCAGTCATTTCTCGGCTCTATGGTAGTCACAGCCTGGATCTGAATCATCTAAATTTAGGTCTTCCCGATACAACTTTCTTCGCTCAAGAAATCCCTTTCTACTTGATTTTAGGAGTACTGGCGGGACTTCTAGGCATTCTATTTAATAAAGGTATTCTTGAGAGTCTAGCAATTAACCGCCGCCTGCTAAGGTTGAGTTTATCCTGGCGAATTGGAATCGCTGGGTTAGTTAGTGGTGCGGCGATCGCTTTTTTACCTGCTGTCTTTCGCGATCATGCTGGGCTGAGAGAAATTTTGCTTGTGGGCAGTGCTAATTGGTCATTTGCCGCGATCGCTTTTTTAGTTCAGTTTACCCTAATTATTTTTACTTACGGCTCTGGAGCGCCAGGAGGTTTACTAGTTCCTACCTTAGCCTTGGGCGCTGCCCTTGGTTACTTAGTGGGTGCTGTGGAACACAGTTTACTGGGAATGAGTGCTGCCACAGTCTATGCTCATGTCGGCATGGCTGCCTTTTTTAGCGCCGTCTCCAAAGTACCAATTACCGCAGTCGTCATTGTATTTGAGATGACAACAGATTTCAATCTGGTGCTACCGCTCATGATTGCGTCTGTGGTTGCCTATTTAGTAGCGGAAAAAATCGATCGGCGATCGCTCTACGACCTTTTACTAGAGTGGAAAGGAATTCACATCACCAAGGAGCTTAGCACAGAGGGGCTTCTGGCACAACTGAGTGCCGTAGATGTGATGCAACGACGCGTGGAAACTCTCTCTAGCCAAATGAGTACTGATGAAGCAGTACAGGCATTTTCCGACTCTCGCCATCGCAACTTCCCAGTTTTAGAGAATGGTAAAGTTGTTGGTATTGTAACTCAGGAAGATTTAGTTAGTATTGCTTCGCAACAGTCAGGCAAAGATACAACTATCGGCGAGATTATGACACCAGAGCCAGTGACAGTAAATCCCACAGCAACACTGGCTCATGTACTGCATATACTCAATCGTTATCACCTCAGCTGCTTACCCGTTACAGAAAATCGCAAGCTCATAGGAATTATTACTCGTAGTGATATTATCCGTGTAGAAGCAGAGCGACTCAGTGGTAACGAACAAATAGAACGTAAATCAGCACCTTCTTATGTGGTTTACCAAACTCACGCTCCGGCTACAGGCAAAGGAAGATTGTTAGTACCACTTTCACATCCCCAGACAGCCGAGACTTTATTAGACATGGCAGTTGCGATCGCCAAAGATCGCAATTACGAAATAGAATGCTTACAAGTGATTATCGTTTCGTCTAGCCGCATCCCATCGGAAACACCAGTGCAAATCAGCAAAAGTCTTCAACTTTTGCAACGGGCAATACTTTTAGGAGAAGAGTGGCGGATTCCCGTTCATACCGAGATCCGAGTTGCCCATAATGTTGCTGGGGCAATTTTGGAGACTGTCAAAGAACGACACATTGACTTGGTGCTGATGGGATGGAAAGGCAATACATCAACTCCTGGTAGAGTTTTTAGCCGAGTGGTGGATACCATAATTCGACAGGCAGGTTGTGATGTTATCTTGGCTAAATTAGATGATAAAAGATCCTTCGACCGTTGGTTGTTGCCAATGGCAGGCGGCCCTAACTCCAGCCAAGCAATTAAGTTATTACCGGCTCTTGCTTCTTTAAGTACATCACCCCAAATCAAGCTATGCCAAGTTTTCCAGCCGACTAACTCGATTCCTGACACAACATTATTAGATAAATCTGCTCGCTTTCTGCAACGCCGAGTTAGTGGTAAAGTGATGGCCACTCCCGTTCGTGCCAATTCTGTTTCTGAAGCTGTTCTTAATTGTGCAAAACTTGACAACAGTGATGTGATTGTCTTGGGAGCTAGCCGTGAAAGTCTACTGCAACAAGCGATTCAAGGAAATATTGCCGAGAATATTTCTCGCAAGAGTAATTGTACAGTGATTATGGTCAAAACTTAATGTCGAATTACCCCCCTTAATCCCCCCGATGCATTGGCTACGGTGTACACACAAGTTGAATTACCCCCCTCAATCCCCCCTTGTAAAGGCAGGGCTGTTTCATCCCACAAGGGCAAGAAGTTTGTCAA